>CAZHDQ010000028.1:0-13322 GCA_964531595.1 uncultured Anaeromyxobacteraceae bacterium | reverse complement strand
CTGTGAGAGCTGGGGGATGGCAACCTCCCCCGGTTACTCGACACCACGAGCGGACCCCTCACCGGATTGGTGAAACTTCGACCGCGGCATGATCCATGATTTCATGATGTAGAAAATTGGGACGGTGGATCACGATAGCCCTGGATCCACAGTTCGATGTACAGAAGTACGATTCGGGGTCAGCCCAAGAAGGTCACAAACGATGCCTTCCACCGCGCCCACAGCGCCAGAATCGAAAAGGCGAGCCAGGCGGCCATCAGTAGGAAGGGCAGGGTGCGTCGCCAGCCACGTGGTGCAGAGGGCGGCACCGACCAAAGCACGGAAGCTTCCTGCGCACTGCGTCGGCGTCGTGTGCTGTCCAAGGCGAACAGCCCAAGAATTCCGGCGAAAGCCAGTCCCGACAAAATCGCGCCGATCCACACGCTGCGCGGATGGAACTCGAACGTGACGCGATGCGTGCCCGCAGGTACCGGCACCGCGCGAAACAGGTGGTTCGCACGCAGCGTTTGCACCGTGGCGCCATCGACGCGTGCCTGCCAGCCCGGATAGTCGCGGTCCAGCAGCACGACGAAGCCATCGGAAGCCATAGAAGCCTCCAACGCGACCTCGTCTTCGGTGTACTCGGTGATCAGGACGGTTGACGTCGTGCCTTCGGGCGGAGGCACTGGCGCGAAGTCGACCGGCGGCGCGTTCAGCACCACTGTGTCACGCAGGCCAGTCCCTTCGACGACACGTGCGACGCGGGCCTTCGAATCGGCGATAGCCTCGAATGCGTGGACCACGTACGCCCGGGGCAAGGCACTCGGGTCTTCCCACACCGACACGGGCCCGTCGAGGATTAGCCGCATCCCAGGCGCGGCGGGACGCACCGTCGTGACCAGCCATCGGGCCCCAAAAACACCCAGCGACCCCTTCCGGTCACGGATCAGCGGTTGGTAGACATCCAGGAATTCCTGCGACCGCAGCGGCAGTATGCCGTCAACGGCGGGCAGGTCATACAAAAGCGGCAAGTTGTAGATCAGGGAATCGACCGCGCCGACATAGGGTGTCCGGTCGACCAGCCACCCCGCCTTCAGGTACTGAGCTGGCACCTTTCGAAAGGCCACCCGGTCAAGCCGGCGCGTCAGCGGGCATTCGTCGTCTCCCGGGCAGCGCGCCGTTCGGATCGCTTGAACCGTTTGCGGGGTGTTCCAGTAAGAAGGGGCGATCGTCGGAACCTGCCGGTGGCCGAAATCTGCCAGCGGTAGCAGGGCACCAAACGCCATCAACGCAATGGCCCGCCGAGGTCCCCGTGCGGCCAGCAGTGCGCCGCTCGCGGTCGCCACCAGCGCCGTCATGGTCACGGCCAAGTCTCGAGCCAGCTCGCTGCCCAGGACCGGCCCAGTGCCCCGGCGATACGTCCACGCAAGTACAGTCCCAGCGAACAACGCCACGGGCAACGCTGCAAAAGCCACGTCGCGTACGCGGACCAAGCGGTCCATCGCCATCTGCACGCCAGCGGCAGCAGCCATGGCGATGAACAGGGCTATTTGTAGGTTGAACCGGTCGGGGAAGCGCAGGCCGTCCAGCAGTGGCAGCCGGTAGATCTGGGGGACGCCGATCACAAGTGGCCCG
This sequence comes from uncultured Anaeromyxobacteraceae bacterium, assembly GCA_964531595.1. GTDB lineage: Bacteria > Myxococcota_A > UBA9042 > DTJE01 > DTJE01 > DUVQ01. The sequence continues at coordinate 11,708 of CAZHDQ010000028.1, read as the reverse complement.
AACGCGAGCATCGTAAAGAATGCTGCCCACACCAGCCCGATCCATGCCAGACGTCGCCTGGACCGAAGCGCCAGCATCGCAAGCACTGGGGCGCCGGTACCCAAAAAGAGGTCCAGCATTGGGCGCGGCATGCCGCCGGGGTTCAGCCAAGCGGTCCCCATGCCGGCGGTCCCGAAAGCCGACGGCAAGACCGCCGCGGCCAGCGCCTGGGCGGTCAGGTGCTGGGCCATCTGCTCGCCGGTACGCAGCCCAACCGCGCGCACTGAGTCCCTGGCCAATTCCAGCGCAGGCGTCACATGGACCGCGTACAGCATCGCCCCCAACAGCACCGCGAGTACCGTTGCGCCGATCGCGTGTCGCCTGGCGCCACCGGGTAGTCCACCGATCCGCAGCGCCGCGTACCCGGCCAGCGTCGCGCCTGCCTGGATTGTCGTCTGGGGATGGCCGATCAGCGCCAGTAGACCCAGCGCCAGTGCGGTCCAGGCAAGGTCGCGGGGGCGTCCGGATGCCAGCATCCGTTCGAAGGTGGCTAGCACGACCGGTGTCAGCGCGGCCGCCTGGATCATATTCAGATGCATGTGGTGAACAGCAATGTACCCGGTCAGGGCATAAAGTCCACCACCGATGAATGCCGCCGGCCGGTCGACGTGGCGTCGCAGGAACGCGAACATGCCCAGGGCCGCGACCGCCAAGTGCCCGACGAACAAGATCCCATAAGCGCGCCACGCCGGCATCAGAGCGAATAGCCAGTTCGGCGGATACAGCGGGCCACCCTGCCCCTCGGCGAAGACCGGGAAGCCCAGGTACACCCCCGGCGCCCACAGCGGGAAGGTGCCCCGAGCCCAGGCCGCGCCGAAAAAATGGCGTAGAGGCACATTCAGTTCTGTTACGTCGTTGAAGAACAGGCTGCCCCCGGCCAGCACCGGCAGGTGGACGAATAGGACCAGGGCGACCAATCCCGTGGCCCAGGGCAGATCACCTAGGAGGCGGTGGTTTCTTTTTGGTCCAGTCGCGCTCACGGACAGCCTTTTGCGTCGGTGCGGCGCGCTAATGTACCATCGCAGGCGCGGGCCGTCGATTGACACCCTACGGGCGACCCCCTATCCTTATTGCGCTTTGGAGGCATGCGACATGAAGGTTCGAATGGCCCTGGTCCTGGCTGCGCTGGCGTTGGCTGCGTGCAGTCCCAAGTACCTACCGAACACCCTGGTTCCCGACACGGACGCCAACCGAGCGATCGTCGGTCTGGTCGAGCGCTACCGCCAGGCGATCGAAGAGCGCGACGTCGGGGCACTACGCGAGATGGTGTCGCGCAACTACTTTTCGAACGCTGGCACCACTGCGGACTCGGATGACGATTACGGTTACGATCAGATCGAACAGCGCATCCTGCCGATGCTGAAGCAGAACATCAAGAAAGTGCAATACAGCGTGTTCGTCAAACAGGTTCGTTTCGAAAGTCCCACCAGGGCCGTAGCCGAGTTCGAACATTCGTTTCGCTATCTCTACGTCATCGACGGCAAGGACCAGTGGCAAGCCAGTGTAGATTTCGCCCGCCTGCAGTTCGCACTTGAGGACGGCGTCTGGCGCATCGTCGGCGGGCTGTAGAGGCTGCTTTCACCAGAGCTCGGTTTGCCCCGGGCAGTCGTGACGCTGGAATCGCCTTCCGATGCATAGTCCAAGCATGATCCACGGGAAGACACGACAATCACGAAGGATGCTGGGGGACCGCTGGAATCTTACTTAGCTGCGATCGACGTGGGGGAAGGCACGCAGAATTTCCACGTGCAGTAGTGGTCAGCGCCGGCTGCGACGTCGCAAGTGTCGCCGGCATTGCAGTCGGCGGCGGTCTCACAAATAGCCCCGGAACCCGCGCAGGTGCGCGTTTCCTCGCAGGAAGCCCATGGTCCCTGCGTCTCGCAGTCGCTGTCGGTCTCGCAAGAAACCTTCAGGCTTGCGAACTGACGGCAGGACGACCCGCTCGGGCAGCCGATACCGTGGCAAGGCATCGTGCAAATCGGTTCAACGTTGTAGACGGCGGCTTCCCCGACGGTCCGGCCCTCGTACATCACGCACGGGCCGTCCATGCATTGCGGATGGTCGCGGACGACGCAGGTGTCGAAGCAGAAGACCTCGCTTTCCCGGCACTGTTCCTGGCCGTCCTGGATGGCGGCCTTGCAGTCAGCCATCATCCGACTGGTCATCGCGCATGTTTCGAAGTCCTGCTTCGTCTCGCATGCGGACAACGCCACAGCGACCGCCAGGAACGCGACTGAAAGCGTTACTATACGACGGAATGACACCGGCCACCTCCTTGCCTGGACCGACGGTTCGTCGACATTGTATCCGACGCGGAGACCCAGTCAAGACGAACGGTGTGGGGAGTTAAACTCAGAGGCGCAGACCCTCAACCAACCGGGTCATGTCGTCGTCGGTGCGGTTTTCAGTGACCGCTACCAGCAACCCGTCTTCGATGCCCAGGTCCGTTCGGTCCAGCGGCAAACCCGCGACCAGTCCCTTCGCGTTCAAAGCGTCCACGATGGCGCTCGCCGGGCGTCCCAAGCGGACGACGAATTCGTTGAACGTGGGTCCGGTCACCGCAACCGGCAATCCGGCGGCGGCCAGCATGCCCTTCAAGCGCTCGGCGCGGTGGTGGTTGTAGCGCGCCAGTTTCGCCAGCCCCGAGCGGCCCAGCATCGACATGTGGATCGCCACTGCAAGCGCGCACAATGCCTCGTTCGAGCAGATGTTCGACGAGGCTCGTTCGCGGCGGATGTGCTGTTCGCGCGCGGCCAGCGTCAGCGTGTAGCAGGGGGACCCCTTGCTGTCGACAGTCTGCCCGATGATGCGGCCTGGCATGCCCTTCACGAACGGTTGCTTGACAGCGAACATGCCGACGTAGGGTCCACCAAACGATAGTGGCAGGCCCAGCGCCTGCCCCTCGCCAGCCGCCAAGTCCGCGCCCAGGTTGCCCGGTGCCTCGATCAGGCCGAAAGCCAGCGGTTCCGAGAACGTCGCGACCGACAGCGCACCAGCCGCGTGGGCCATGTCCGAAATCCGTGCGAAATCCTCGATCACGCCCAGGAAGTTTGGGGTCTGTACGGCGACCGCGGCCACGGTGCTGTCCAGCAACCGCGCCAGGCCCGCGAAATCGATCGCCCCTGTGGCGTCAAACGGGATCTCGACGACGTCCGCCGCACCGACGTAGGTGCGCAATACGTCGCGATATTCAGGGTGTACCGTCCGACCGACCAGCACCTTCGCACGCCGGGTGTGACGCTGCGACATCAGGCACGCCTCGGCCAGCGCGGTGGCACCCTCGTACATCGAAGCGTTCGCCACGTCCATGCCCAGCAGCGACGCCACCATCGTTTGGTACTCGAACTGCGCCTGGAGGGTGCCCTGCGATAGTTCGGGTTGGTACGGCGTGTAGGCGGTCAGGAATTCACCCCGCCCAGTCAGGTGATGCACCACGGATGGCACGTAATGGTCGTAAGCGCCCGCCCCCAAAAACGAGGGAGCAGGTCGGTTCCGCCCAGCCAGCGAACGCATGTGCGCCAGCACCTCGGGTTCGCTTAGTGCATCCGGCAGGTTCAGTTGCCCCTGGACCTTGAATGCCGCTGGGATGCCGCCGAACAGTTCCTCGATCGACGAGACGCCAATAACGGCCAGCATCTCGGCGATTTCCGAGTCGGTATGGGGGGTGAAATCCATTGGCCTGTTCTCCTGAAGACATGCGGGCGCAAACGACGTCGGTTCGGACCTGTGGGCCGCAACCGTCTACTCGTCGTCGTCCAGGCGGCCGACGTGTTCCTCGTAGTCTTCGGCGGTCATCAGGTCGTCGACCTGCTCGACGTCCTCGATTTCGATTCGGACCAGCCACCCTTCCTCGTAGGGGTCCGAGTTGATGACGGCCGGGTCATCGTTCAACAGTTCGTTGACCTCGAGCACCACGCCTGTGATGGGCGCGAACACCTCGGTAGAGGCCTTCTGGCTGTCAATCATCCCGATGGGCTCGCCGCGCTCGACCTCGTCGCCGATCCGGGGCAATTCCACGCTGACAATGTCGCCCAACTTTTCCTGGGCGTAGTCCGTGATGCCTACGGTGGCGATGTTGTCGTCCTCCATCTTGACCCATTCGTGACTTTCCGAGCACCGGTAATCCTTCGGGATCGACATCCTTATGCCTCCTTCGTTCACGTTGCGACCCACGCGGCCGTCGTCGTCCCCCTTGGACGCGCGACCCTCGCAGGCCCGGCGTTTCTACACCTTAGCCTCGCGCTTGTAAAACGGCGGCGCGACCACTGTGGCCGCGGCCCTGCGCAGACCTTTCAGGTCCATTTCGAACCGCGACCCGACTGCCGCGAACGGGGTCGTAACGTAACCCATGCCGATCGGGACGCTGACGCTGGGCGACAGAGTCCCGCTGGTCACTACGCCGATCTCGTCATCCCCGGACAACAACTTGTAACCGTGTCGCGGGATGCCCTTACCGTCGATGGTAAAGGCCACCAAGTGGCGGGGAACCCCGGCTTCCTTCTGGCGCAGCATCGCGTCGCGCCCCACGAAGTCGCCCTTGTCGAACTTGACCGTCCAGGCCAATCCGGCCTCCAACGGCGTGGTCGTTTCGTCGATGTCGTTGCCGTACAGGCAGTACTTCATGTCCAGACGCAGCGAATCTCGCGCGCCCAGGCCGATCGGGCCGACGCCGAGGTCTTGGCCTTTTTCCAACAGTGTCCGCCACAGCGGGGCCGCCACGTCGTTCGGAACATAAATTTCGCCACCCGCTTCGCCGGTGTAGCCGGTTGTGGCGACGATGCAGTCCGCGCCCTGGAATGGGCGGTCCACAAACGAGAAGGGGCGCAGGCCTGTAATTTCGTCGCCGAGGATGCGCGCAAGAAGCGTCGGGGCGTTCGGCCCCTGAACCGCGATCTGCGAGTACCCGTCGGACAGATCGAGGACCTCGCATTCCCCGGCGGTTTGCTCGACGAACCAAGCGTAGTCCTTGTCTTTGTTCGACGCGTTGACGCACACGAACCACTCGGTTTCGCCGCGGCGGTAGAAGATCATGTCGTCGATGATGCCGCCGGACGGGAGGCAGACGGGCGAGTACACCGCACGGCCCGGCTTGCAGGCCACGTTATTCGTCGTGATCCTCTGGATGACCTGCTCGGCGCGGGGGCCGCGGAACAAGACTTCGCCCATGTGGCTGACGTCGAACAACCCTACGGCGGTGCGGACGCGTTGGTGTTCCTTCGCGATACCTTCGAACTGCACCGGCATGGCAAAGCCGGCGAACGGGACCATCCTTCCGCCCGCCTTGACGTGCTCTTCGTACAGCTCCGTGTGCCGCGTTTCTTCCAGATTACTCACGACCACCTCCGAACAGGGCCTGTTGGCCGTAATATAGCAACCGATCCGGAGGGTCAAGGGGAAAAGCGGCATGCGGCGGTCGACGACTCAAGAACCGCGCCTTTCTAAGGAGGCACTCAACCGCCCGGAAACGGTTCGGGCAACACGCGGCGGGCGCATGCGGCAAGTACGGTATTGCGCATCAAGAAAGCGATTGTCATGGGGCCGACGCCGCCGGGTACGGGGGTGATGAATGCGGCGCGGTCCAAGGCCCCTTCGAAATCCACGTCGCCGGTCAACTTCCCCTGCTCGTTCCGGTTCATGCCGACATCGATGACGACCGCACCGGGCTTGATCCAGTCGCCACGGATCATATTGGCGCGCCCGATCGCGGCGATCAGCACGTCCGCTTCGGCGATTCGCGCTGGCAGATTCTGCGTTCGCGAATGACAGTTAGTCACGGTTGCATGGCGCTGCAGCAGCATGTGCGCCATCGGCTTGCCGACGATCAGGCTGCGGCCAACGACCACGGCCCGCTTGCCCTTCAGGTCGGTCCCTGTTTCATCGATCAGTCGCAGGCAACCCGCCGGTGTGCATGCGCGCAGCCCGGGGCGGTCGGAAATCAGCATGCCCAGGTTGACTGGGTGGAAGCCGTCGACATCGCGGGCTGGATCCTGGGCGTCGGTGAGGCGGTTCGTGTCGATGTGCTGCGGTACTGGCAACTGCACCAGCACGCCGTCGACCTCGGGGTTGCGGTTCAGCGAGGCCAGCAACACCAGCAGGTCCGATTCGCTTGTGTCCGCGGGCAGGCGGTGGGTGATGCTGCGTATCCCGACCTCGTTGCACGCGCGTTCCTTGTTGCGGACGTAAACGTGTGATGCCGGATCGTCGCCGACCAGCACGACATGCAGTCCGATTTCGATGCCCCGCTCCCGCAGGGATGCGACCGCCTGGGCGACCTCCTGGCGGACCTTCGCCGCGATCGCCTTGCCGTCGATAATCTGCGCCATGAAACCCTCCAGGTTGGACGGGCCAAATCCTAGCTGGAAGGGCACGTCCGGTCAACGGGGGCTGCGCGTCCATGGTCGCCTACTTCGGGGCCGCGGTGGATCGGCGCTATCATCCCCGCGGCGACGGAGGGGCGGTTGGCGAAGCGAAGGAAGAAGCGAGCGGTGGGGTGGCGCTGGTTACCAGGGGCGCTCCTGGCCCTGGTGGCGGCCGGGTCGTTCGCTCTCCTGGCGGCGGCTATCGTGGTGCGCGTCGTCGAGGCGGGCCTGCCCGAGGTGCCGACGTTCGACGAGTACCGGGTTCGTACGCCTAAGGTCAGCCGCGTCCTGGCGGCGGATGGCAGCGTAGTGGCGGAATTCTTCGTGCAGCGCCGCACCCTGACGGAACCGAACAAAATCCCCAAGACGCTTGAGAGCGCCGTGTTGGCGGCCGAGGATGCTAAGTTTTACAAACATGGCGGGCTTTCCTACATGGGGATCGCCCGGGCGATGCTGGTCAATATGTGGCGGGGGCGCGTGTCCCAAGGCGGGTCGACGATTACGCAGCAAGTCGTCAAGCAGGTGCTGCTGTCGCCCGAGCGGACCTACGAGCGGAAATTTCGCGAACTGCTGCTGGCGCGGTTGCTGGAGCTAAAACTGTCGAAATCCGAGATCCTGGCCATCTACATGAGCCACATCTACCTGGGCCACGGACGCTACGGGTTTGAGGAGGCCGCGCGCTACTATTTCGGAGTCCCTGCGGCGTCACTGGACCTGGCACAGTCCGCGCTGCTGGCCGGCATGGTGTCCGCGCCCGAGGCGAATTCCCCAGTGCGCAACCCGGAAGGGGCGATGGCGCGCCAACGCTATGTGCTGGATCGGTTGGAACAGACCGGTCTGGGGCAAGGGGGCGATGTCGCCTTGGCGCGCGCTGAGCGGTTGCGGCTTCATGTGCGCGATGCCGTCCGGCTGGGGGCGGCGCCATATTTCGTGGATGCGGTGCGGCGCGAAGTGCTGCGGTTATTCGGACCGGGTTCGCTGCTAAACGACGGGCTGACGGTGCATACGACACTGGACCTGCGGGCGTCGGACGCAGCCGAAGCGGCGACGGCCCTGGGGCTTGCCGATCTGTACGCCAGGGGGCGGACGCGCGTCAGGGACGAGGAGGCAGCGGCGCGGCCCCTGCCTCCGCCCGAGGCGGACGGTGAAGACGACGACGGCTCTTTGGACGACCTGCCGGCGCCGCCGCGGTCGGTGCGAGCCAAGGTGGTAAGTTGTGATCCGTTGCGTGGGATCGAGGTTGAGGCGGCGGGGCGCAGGGCCACGCTGGACCCGAGGTCGCTGATGCGGGCGATCCTGGCCGAGGGGATGAACCCTTATGCGTTGTGCCGCAAACCGGGGGGCGAGGTGCCAGTGTCCTTGGCGAGTCGCATAAGCGAAGGGGGCGATGCGCCGGACCGGTTGGTCAACGCCGAACTAGGGCCCCAGGCCGCCGTCGCCGTGCTGGACCCCCGGACACGGGCGATTCGCGCGTTGGTGGGCGGCGAAGAGTTCGGGTCCCGGCCGTTCAACCGCGCGGTCCAGTCGCGTCGGTCGATGGGGTCGACGGTCAAGCCGTTCCTGTACGCGGCGGCCCTGGAGGCTGGAATCGATCCTTCCACGACTTTCCCCAACAAGCGGATCTGCTTCCGGGGCGCGCGAGGGCGGCAGTGGTGTCCTCGAAACTTCGGTGGCGGCTACGACGGGAAGGACTACGACATGGGCGAGGCGCTGGCGAAGTCGACCAACGTGGTTGCAGTGCGGGCCATGCAGCGGATCGGCGCCGGGCCCGTGGTCGACCTTCTGACGTCGCTGGGCATCGACGGTGCCCCACGGGACCTGTCGCTGGCCCTGGGTAGCGCCGAGGCGACCCCTCTGGCGCTGGCCAACGCGATGGCGACTTTCGCCGCCGACGGCCGCTACGACACGCCTTACATGATTGCGGACGTGGTCAACGCGCGGGGAAAGGTCTTGCTGCACCACGAACCGCGTCCCTCGCACCGGATGGCGGCACGCACGGCGCGGACGCTTCGCGGCTGGATGAGGCGTGTGGTGACCGAGGGATCGGCGAGGTCGGCTGCGGATCTGCCTGTCCCGGCCTGGGGCAAGACCGGTACGTCGAACCGGGCGCGCGAGGCGTGGTTCGTTGGGTCGGACGGTGACCTGGTCATGGCGTTCGTTGTCGGGTACGACGACCGTTTACCTATGCGAGGCGCGACCGGCGGCAACACTGCGGTCCCGTTGTTCAAGGCGTTCGTCCAGATGCGCAGGTAGAGTCCGCGCCTGGCGCCGCGACGATCCGTTGCAGCACCACGTTGGCGGCGGCCAGTCCGAAAATCCCCGGCAGCGGTGCCAGGCTGGGCAATGGGCGGCGCACTCGGCCTCGGCGGCCCTCGTTCGGTGACAAGTCGGGCGCCTCCTGGTGGTCGGTGGGCACTGGCATTGGCGGTTCGTCGGACCAAACGGCGATCGGCCCCGATACGATCCCCAAGCGCCGCAGTCGCTTGCGCACGAAGCGGGCCAGCGGGCATACGTCGGTCTGCGATACATCGGTGATGCGGATGCGTGTCGGGTCGGACCGGTCGGCCGCGCCCATCGCGGACACGATCGGAAGGCCGCGGGTTGTGCAGGCGGCGATTAGTGCCACCTTGGAGTTCAGGCTGTCGATGGCGTCGACGCACCAGTCCATGCCGTCCAGTACCGCATCTGCTTGTGACGCATCGAAGAAGACGCGCATCCCCTCCACTCGACACGCAGGGTTGATGTCTCGCACGCGTTGCACGGCGACGTCGACCTTATAGGCGCCCATCGTGCCGACCAATGCGTACAACTGGCGGTTAAGGTTGCTTGGGTGCAGGTCGTCGAAGTCCACCAACCGCAGCGTGCCCACGCCGGACCGCGCCAGGGCCTCGACTGCAAACGATCCCACGGCGCCCAGCCCGACCACGACGACTCGCGCCGCTTGTAGCCGGGCCAGACCGTCGTCGCCAACGCGCATCCGGACACGGCAAAACGCCCCGTCGATCGGGGCAGTCGGGGCTTCGGGCTCGGGTGAGGGGGCTGGGTTTTTCGGACTCAAGCGTGGGCCTCCGTGCCCAGGGCAAACAGCCGGCGGGCGTTTCGGGTCGTGCAAGACGCGACAGTTTCGACTGGGCATGAGTGCAGTTGGGCCACCGCATGTGCGATCTCGGGCAGGTCCGCTGGCTCTACGCGACCCGCCGGCCAGGTCTCGGTTCCGATGTAAGGTGCGTCCGTTTCCAGCACTATCGCGTCCAACGGCGTGTTGGCCACTGCTCGCCGGATGCGAGTCGACCCAGGCCGGGTCGCGGTACCACCGACGCCGCGCAAGAAACCCAACCTAAACAGTCGTGCCGACAGTTCCGCAGACCCGCCGAACGCGTGCAATACGCCGCCCGGACCGCCTGGGCCCAGTGATTCCAGAACACGCACTGTCCGATCGAACGCGCCGCGGACATGGACCAGGATCGGTAGCCCGGCTTCTCGTGCCATGGCCGCTTGCGCAAGGAATGTGCGTTCCTGGGCATCCAGGTCCGCGTCCGGTAGCGCCGCGTCCAGTCCGATCTCTCCCACCGCTATCAGCCCGCCGTCCGTGATCATTGCGGCCAGCCAGGCCAAGTCAGGCGATGCCCCGGCTGGGATGTACGCCGGATGTATCCCCGCCGCCGCAAATACAACTCCGGGATGGCGTCGGGCCAAGTCCAGCGCTGCCTCTGAAGAAGGCCGATCGCCCGAAGGGCAGACGATCACGACCACACTCGATGCCTGGGCCCGGGACAGGACGCCCGCTTCGTCGTCGCACAAAGGTGAGTCAGCCAGGTGGCAGTGGGTGTCGACCAGGGGCGGCAGGCAGGCGAGATTGTCCTCCACGTCCACTCCCACGGAATCGTCGGGGCTTGCGGTCCGTGACGTTCGCTACGGTTGTACGCCGATCGCGCCGGGCATATCCCCGACGCCATCGCCCAGCTCCGTCAGGCCCAGATCGGTTACCGTGCCGTCTTCTTCGAATCGCAGCGTGCGGATCCCCCGGACCTCGGTCATCAGAACCAGCCCCATTAGGGAGCCTCGTTCGATCATCACTGCCCCGCCGGGCAGTTGCGGCTTACCGGCTTCGCCCCACGGCACCGCACCATTGTCGACGAACGGCGGATCCCCATTCATGTCGTAGGCCAGCACGAACGCGTTGTTGCCGTAGCCGCTGACCACCAGCATCGCGTTGCCCCAGGGCGAATCGAGTATGGCGGTTGGGTCCTGAATCGGCGTCAGGATCTGCTTCGGGACCAGGGTGTCCTCGGTGATCTGGACCACCGCCACACGGTTAGGCAGGTCAGGGTTCGAAAATTCCTGGTTGTCGCCCAACAAGACGTGTCTGCCGCCATGAGTCGCCTTGATCGCGGATATGTTGGCGAACGCGTCGCCGAATGCATCTGCACCGCCCAGATATAAGGGGTCACCGCTCAAGGACAACCGGTGCGCAGTGTGGCCGGCCTCCGAGTCCAGGATATCCACGGCGCTGACCAGGGCGAAGCCAGGGTCCTTTTGGGCGAACGACAGGCCGCTGACCAGTTTGCCCGCAGCAATCAGGCCCAGATCCGTCGGCGTCGCGTCGCAGCCGAGATGCACGGCGTAAAGGCCGCCGCCGTTTTCTCGCCACTGCGTGTTCAACACCCAGACGTGGTCGCCGACAAAGGGGTCCATCACGACGTCGGACGCGTAAAACGACCCATCAAAGCCTGGGTCCACGACCGTGACCGACCCGTCATCCTCGAATCGGAACACGCCCAAATGGCCCTCTTCGGTCGCGACCAAGCCGACCCGACCGTCCATGGTAAACGAGATGGTGCCCATGAAGCGGCGCCCCAGGTCGAACGTCGCGCCAGTCGGCGTCAGCGTTCCATCGGTCGCCAGGTCCAGTACCGCGAAGCGGTTCGACTTGCCGTCGTCATCGTAGGGTAGCGACACCACGACTTTACGCACGAAATCGTCCGGCCCAGGGACGCGCGGGCACGGGTGGACCCACACGTCGAGTCCCGTGTCCAGCCCTGTGTCCTCCGGGTACACGTCGGTGGCGTCCGACGGCGTCGGCACGTCGTCCGGGCGCGGTACGTCGCCGACCGCGTCGCTCGGCATCGCCGCATCGGCCCGCCCGTCGTCCCCTGGTTCGCCAGGGTCGATGACATGCAGGTCCGAGCCCGCGTCTAACCACCACGCGTCAAACCCCGCGTCCTTTCCTCCATCGCCACCGCCGCCACAGCTCGCCGCCAACAGCAGTATCCCAATCATCGCTCGGGTCCACGCGGATCTAATGCGCAT
>CAZHDQ010000027.1:0-13337 GCA_964531595.1 uncultured Anaeromyxobacteraceae bacterium | reverse complement strand
GGGATAAATCATGATGGATGTCTCAAAGTACGAATTTTATGTTTCGGAACTGAAGAGCGCCCTGGTGGACTACCACCGATCAAACAAGGAAGTACTCCGGTTGGCGGAGGAACGGCGGCAGAAGGGTCGGCTGGTCAAGAGCCTGCTGTCCATTCTGAAATTGCAGGCCGGCGAGGACGGGACTCAGGTGCTTCTGGAGAAGGCTCAGCTTGACCTGATGGCACGTCCGTTCCTGACGCTGAAGACGCTGAAGACGGCTGGCAAGTCGACGGTAGTGCGCCGACGGCGCGGCGAGAAACAGGCCGTGGACCCGGCAACAGTGCTGGCTAAGGGAACGCCGGTCAAGATGATGTCGGGCAACTACCAGGGCTACACCGGGGTCATCGCGTCGACGCAGGCACGGCAGGGTCGCAAGGGCCTGGACGTGACATACTTCCTTGCATTGGAAGGGCCCAAGGGCGACAAGAAGCGCACCTCGGTCAAGCACGGCACCCTGCGAAAGTCCTGGGACGTGACCGCCTAGGCCCTTACAGAGAAACTGCCGTTTTCACCCCCGCCTGTGGACTAAAAGCACATACCTAACTTACAACAGTCCGTTGCTGGGACACACTGACCCGATAGCGATCGATCTGGGGCCTGGGAATCCAGGTCATAACGGGACTGGAATGGGTCTATAGCGCTTGGCTTCACTTCCGCTCAGGCGGCCGCCCGGCACCTTTCACGGTGCGACGAACCCCCTTTGGTTCCCGCAACGGCCCCTTCGCGCCTTCTCGGGGAAAACGCGGTGCAGGCGATTCCGCCCTTTTCGGCGGCCTATCGCTGGGTCCACCGGATCGGCGTGCCGGCGGCCTATCACCCAGCGGGCGTCGGCTCAAGGATTCGGTTTCCAGAAGCCGACGCAGCCTTGCGGCGTCAGGGCGAACCCGGATGGTCTGGGCACGGACAATACGCACGGCGCCCGGTTCCGGCGACCGGCCCTCGGGGCGCAGGTTTCGCCGATGCGTACAGACGACAGCCACCTCCTGGCGAGGGTCAGCCCCCGAAAACTGGACGGCCAGAATCGCAGCGTCCAGGAGTTCCTCGAACGGCCGATCGTCTCGCGCCCCGGGCAGCAAAACGTGCGCGCCCCCACCACCCTCGACCTGGAACCATAGGTCATCGTCCCCTGCGGTCCGAAAGGTCAGTTCCTCATTATCCCGAGGGTCAGAGGCCACCAAAATCGGGTTTCCGGCACGCGTCTTAAACTCCCTATGACGACTATCACTGCCGCCAGTCGCCAGCGGCCGTTCAGCGAACGGAGTCCCCCCAGGTCCCGACGAATCACCAGAACCCGACGCCGCAGATGCAGGGTCACGTCGTCCAAACGCTGGGGAGGCACGGCCCGTTCCGACCAGGTCGGCCAGCAGAGTCTCGCCCTGCGACAAGGCATCGGGTGCCCCCTCAAGCAGCGCCATAATCGCGGCCTCGGTGCGCCCGATCCTCGGAAGCACCGCGTCCAGTCGCGCCTGGATCGCCCCCCCTGCATCGGCCTTCCGCGCCCCTCGCGCGGTCGATTCGTTTTCGATATCTGGGGTCTGTGCCTGAGTGGCCTCGACCGAACGGGCCAGTTCGTTGCGCAACCCCTCGACTAGGCGCTGATCGGCGTCGAGCAGCACACGCAGTCTCTGGCGAATTCGCGTGGCGAGAGCTGTGTCAGCCTCGCGCGTAGCCTCCAGCGCATAGGCAGTCTCGATCCGGGTGCTCAGATCGCCGGCACCCGCACCCGACGCGAACCGGAACGAATCAAACGGTTCAGTTTCGACTTTCAGAGGCCGCGCATAACGCCGGCCCAACCGCAGTTCACGAAGGTGAGAATGCGACGGCAGCATCATCGCCAGGATCTCTTCGCGGTCGTCGGTCAGGAACAGATTCGGATGGTGGCCCGAGCACTCGAAAATCAGTTTACGCTTATGGGACTTCCCCTCGAATACCAGCATGACCACGCGGTCGTGAAAAACCGTCCGGATCTGGGACAGCACCGTTTCCTTCAGTTCGCGAAAAACTCGTCCCTCGAACGAAAAACCGGTCGCGCCGCGCGTCTGGGGCGGCCGCGTCCCGGTCAGATGGAGCCGAGACACACGCGGCGCCGCTGTGATCCGCACGAAGCGCGGCCCCGTCGGCGTAGACATCACCAGGATCGCAGCCGTTTCATCGATTTGGCGGAAGTTCGAGAAGGAGGCGTCTAAAACGGTATCCTTCAAGTCGGCCACGACGGCTTCAAGTTCGGTCAAACTGAGGGTCATGCGGGCAACTCTCCGTTCGGTGGGGCGCAAGAAACGCGCGTTTGACTGTACCACGAGCGACCAGTAACTTGATACGATTGGTGACGCCGCGATGGCCTCTGGATAGCTATGGTGGGCCCAGCCAAGGTGATGAATTCTGGGGTTCGCCCCGGGCGTTTCTTCGACGCAGGAGTCGCAGACGTGCGAACGAGGCTGCCGAACATTTTAGCAATCGGCTTCATGACCGTCTGGGCGGCCTGCAGCAACGGACCGGCGGACCCGGACGCCAGCGACGTGAACGCCGCAGACGCGTTGACGGATACGGAAGCAACCGATAGCGCCGGCACGGACACCCTGCGCCCACCCACTGTGGTCGACGAGGATTTCAGGTTGCTCATGCTGCGACTGGACAACCTGCAACAATACGGTTCGCTGGTACTGGCGGACCCTCGAACTCGGGAATGGGAGGAGGGCGGGCACCCGGTCGGCGTGGCCGGGGCGCCGGAAAGCCCCGCGACAGCCAACCCGAACATCGACTGCACAGCGGGTTGCTTCACGGACCCGACGATGAAGTGGTTCGCCTACATGGAGTCCAAGCCTGGTCCTACGGAAGGCCGACAACTGGTCGTCGGTTCGCTGGGCGAGGGGTTGGTGTTTCAGCCCATTGAAGGGGCCGTGATCCCCGACGTCACCGATCTGGCGTTCGCCGGCGACCGCCTCTATCTGTCCAGGCGTATGCCATCCTGCGACTCCGAAATCGGCACGTCGAAGGTCTGCTGGGTCTTCCTACGCATGGACCTGCGGCAGCCAACCGTGCTGGAAACGCTGTTCACGTTCCCGACACCGCAAATCCGGCAGTCCGCGCACGCGGGCCATTTCACTGTTTCAGCGGACGGTTCGACCATCGTGATCCAGAACCCTCGGTATGGTGAACTGGAGCTGTGGGTATGGCGCCAGGGCGGGTCGGACGACCCGGGGGTCCTGCTCCAGGTGGGAGAATCGATCTGCGGAGCCCGTCGGGCGGCGACTGAGAGTTGCTCATCCAATTTAGGCCTGTTCACCGACCGAGAACCTATCGCGGTATCGACCGACGGCAATCTGGTGGTTCTGGCTGCCATCGAAAACGACCAAGCGCTGCGGCTGTTCGCGCTGGATCTACGAGATGAATCGCCAGACTTCTGCCGCGCTCAGTTGGCCTACGTGAACCTGGCAGCGGAGGGCGGTGGTTTCCGTGCCGACGCTTACTATAACCCCTTGACCGCGCCGTTCACGGACATCCAGGCCGGCATGGCCCTGGTCGGGACAGGCGATGAAACCGAACTGGTCTTCGTGGGCGAACGAAAAAGCCCCAATGCGATCGGCAAGACGGGCGTCACGACCAATCTCGCGGCGATCTCTGCCGACGCCTTGCAAAAATGCAGCGACGAGGGACTTGTCCCGCTTCGTCGTATCACCGAATTCCAGGCGGGAAACGTGCCGGCTAACGTCCTGATCACCGAAGGCGGTTTTAGCGTGTCGCCCGGCGGCGCGTTTGTCGCGTTCCTGGGCACACCGGTGCTCCAATCCGACGGCCGGCCGGTTTCCGAAAGCGGTTCCCAGCATATCGAAGACCGAGAGGCCCACGTGACCCGTGTGGACGGTACGACCTCGCCGGTCCAGGTCACTGGCCATCTGGAGACCCGGACTTGGGACCTGCACGCCGTAACGCCGCCCGGAAACGGAGGCTAGAACCCAGCCAGCCAGCGTCGCAACGTCGCCGCCAATCCGGCCACCGACGAGACCAATGCCCGGCCGGGCGAATCGTCGGGGTCGCCTGCGTGGTAGGCCCCCGGGTAGCACACCCTGATCGTGTCCCACCCCAGGACCTCGGCCGGCGGAAAGTCCTTGGCCGGATTGTCCCCGACCATCACGGCGGGGCAACCTGCGACGCCCAAAATCCGGGCGACCTCCCGGAAGGGTTCGACCCTAGGCTTGGGGTACGAGACCCCACCGACGTCACCTGTGAACACGACCGCATCGAACCGGGAGTCAAGCCCCAGGGCGGCCCATTTGCGGCGCTGGACATCTGCGTATCCGTCTGTGACCACTCCCAGCGCGACGCCGGCCGACCGGAGTTCGTCCAACAATTCATGGATACCCGGATACGGGACCAGCCGAGGCTCGTGGTCACGAAACGCCCGGACCAGCGAAGCTAACAGCTCGGGATCGCGGTCAACACCCAGTTCGGCCAACGCCATGTCGAACACATGCCACGGCCCGGTCCGGCCCAGCACCCCAAGGAACACGTCTTTCGCACCGACGGGACTCGGCAAAAGCGCGTCCAAAAGGGCCCCCGCAGCCTCCAGGCCACCACGAACGAACCGGGATTCCGGATACAGGGTGTCGTCGACGTCGAATACGACCGCGGCGACGGGCGGTATTTTAGGGCTAACTCGGGTCATCGGCGCGCCTCCCGGGCTTGGGCCTCGGCGACCCGTTCCAACGCTGCCTGCCACAGTGCTTGTCGTTCCGGGTCACGCCGGGACGCGTCGTCCAACAGGTCGCGAGCTTCCTGAAAACGCCGGTCGGAGACCTCGATTTGGGCCGCCACCAGGACCCGCTCGGGCCGGACACCCGAGTCGACCACCTTTGCAAGCGCCCGGCGTGCAGCCGCTGGCGATCCCAGCGCCAACTGGACGCGCGCATCGCGAAGTGCCTGGTCCGCGTCCCCGGACACGGGCGCCTCGCACAATTCCCCGGCCACCTGGATCCGGCGCATGGTCAGAGCCACGTCGGGGTTTTGCGGAAAGTGTTGGGCGGCCTCATTCAACACATCGGAAGCCAGGGCGAAGCGCCCCTGACGCGCCAACACCAGGGCCAGCAGCATCCAACCACCCGGTTCATGCGGCGCCCGACTTACCAGATCCCGGGCGTACGGCTCGACCTGCTCCGCATTGGCGGTCCGAGCCCAGGCGGCCGCCCTTGGCCCCAAGAAGCGCTGCGGATCCGCCGCCAGTTGCGCGCGCACCCGTTCGGGGACCGCGAATGACAGGTCGACACCGCCCGCGTGCAATTCCAGCCGCCCCGTCTGCTCGAAATCGTCCAGGAAGTCCCGCACGGCCCGAAGGGTCACTGTGTCGACGTCCGAGGTTCGCTCCATCAGGACGGTCCCCATGCCCAGGGAAAACGACGCAGCGCGCCCCAGATCACGCTGCTCGATCGAGGCGCGACGGCCTTCTTCCAGCAACGTCAACGCGTCGTCGAACCGCCTTTCCCGCAGTGCCATTGTTGCCGACTGCTGTAAGACGACCAGATTCTGGGGGTCGATGTGTCGCTCGTACTCCCACAGCGCGGCATCGTCCTGGAAACGACCCAGATGCGTCACAGTGACGGCCAGGAATCCGAGCGACAGCGCCGCCGCCGCCCCGACCGCAACAGCACGAAGCACGCGGGACCCGGCGAGCCCGATCAGCACGCCGCGCGCCGCCATCGCGGCGATCCCGAGCATCGGCAGGTACAGGAATCGTTCGGAAACCAGCGTGTAAGAACCCATCGGGAACAGGTTAAGCACCGGCACCAGCGGCCCCACGAACCACAGCAGGTCTTCCGGCCACGGGCGAGCACCGGCGCGACGACGGGCCAGCACACCTAGGGCTGCGCACCCGACCAACGCCACCATGCCCAGCGCCACGGCCCACCAAGCCTGCAAGAACACACCATCCGATGCGGCAACCTGTCGCCCGACCTGGGTCGACGGTTCCCAGGGCCAGCACGTCGATGCCAGGAAGTGCCCCGCGGACGCCAGGATTCGCGAAGCAGCATTCAGCAGACCGCCCTGCGCAACGTCCCCGACCGGCGGCGGTAGGAACGCGAAACGCACCGCCAGGAACGCGACCATCGTCGACAGAACCGCGGATATACGCCCCCAGGGACGCGGGCGACGAACGCGCAGCATCACGTCGGCGACCAGAACGAATGGGACGACCACCGCCGCTTCCTTAGCCAGCGCGCCCAGCACGAAACAGCCAGAGGCCACCAGTGCCCCCGGCAGCCCCCGCGAGCGATCCCACACCCGCAGCCCGATCAGGACTCCGAGCGCCATCCAAAGGTCGGTCGATCCAGACACCCATGTGACCGACTCGACGCGCGTGGGGTGCAGCGCAAACAACAGCGCACCGGCTGCAGCGGCCAGGTCGGCCTGACCCGTGGAGCCAGGGGACAAGTCACCCCGCAGACGATCGCGCAACCAGCCAAAGGCCAGCAGGACGCAAGCCAGATGAAGCCCGAGCGAAACCAGATGCCAACCCAGCGGCGACGTCCCGAAGGCCTGAAACTGTAGTAGGTACGCCACTTTGACAACGGGCCGATACAAGCGTCCGTACGTGGGGTTAGCGGCGTCGCCGAAGCCCGAGGCGTCCCAAAAGTCCTGCGACAGCGCGCGCGGCAGGTACGACCAGTCCCGAACGTAGCGGTTGTGGACGATCAGCGTGTCGTCGTCCCATAGGAAGTCACCGAACACGCCTGGGCCGAATCCGGCCAGCACCGCCGCAGCCAGCACCGGCAACGCGGCGCGATGAAGGCGTCGATCGGCGTCCGGCAAGGCGCACTCCAGCCTCAACTCGTCCGCATTCTAGCACGCACAGCACTGCACCAACCCGCTGCCCTGGCACCCTGGAAACGCTTCGCGAAGACAGGCGGCCCGGTTTCGTGTCATGATTTTAGGCGGTCTGGACGACTGGAGAAACGGTGGCCTCGCAACGTACGGCACGAGTCGGCAGGCTGACGCTGGGGGGCGGGGCCCCGATCGCGCTGCAGAGCATGACGAACACAGACCCGCACGATGCCGAAGCGACGGCGGCCCAGGCGCTGTCTCTGGCCGAGGCGGGATGTGACTTGGTGCGCGTTGCCGTCCCGGATCTGGAAGCAGTCGATACGATCCGCCGGGTCCGTGCGCAACTGGGCGACCTACCGCTGATCGCAGACGTCCATTTCGATCACCGTGTGGCCGTGGCCGTTGCGGCGCACGTCGACAAGGTGAGGTTGAATCCAGGGACGATCCGCGGCCGCGACGCGCTTCGAGAGGTGGCAAGGGCCCTGCTGGATCACGGTACGGCGCTGCGGATCGGCGCTAATTCCGGTTCGCTGCCCCCGGCCTTGCGACATGCGCCAGGCCCGATGAGCACCCGGTTGTGCGATGCCGTAGCGCCTTGGGTCGCCCGCTTCGAAGACGCCGGATGCGAAAACCTAGTGGTGTCGGTCAAGGCGACATCGACGATGGACACGTTGGCAGCATGCCGCGAGGCCGCAGCACGCTTCAACCATCCGTTGCACGTCGGGTTGACCGAGGCCGGGACAGTCCGAATCGGCGCGATCCGGTCGGCAACCGTGATTGGGGTGCTGCTGGCAGAGGGGATCGGTGACACGATCCGTGTGTCGCTGGCCGGCGATCCCGTCGAAGAGGCACTGGCAGGGATGGAGATCCTGCGGAGCCTGGGCATGCGACCCGACGCCGGCAGGGTGATCGCGTGTCCGACTTGCGGCCGGTCGCATATGGACGTGGGCACCGTGGCACTGGCCATCGAGTCACACCTGGTTACCCGGCGCGAGCGCATAACCGTCGCCGTCATGGGCTGCGAGGTCAACGGACCCGGCGAGGCGGCCGAAGCAGACCTGGCAATCGTCGGTACGCCCAGCGGCGCCGCGCTTTACCGAAACGGCCGGGTCGTACTTCGGGGAACCGTGAAACTGGTCGTCGATGAGTTGGTCGCCGCGCTTGACGGCGCGTCAAGCCCCGGGGAGGCACGGGGACATGGGCGCGCTTGACCTGGACGACTGGCGCGACTATCTTGCGATTCCGTGAGCGAAACTTTAACAGACGAGCACGTCCAGCAACCATCTCCTCCACCGACGGATCACCGGATCACGGTCGGCGACGACCACGCCGGTTGGCGGCTCGACATGTGCATAGCCGCCCTGGTGCCAGGTGTGTCCCGGTCGGCGGCGCAGCGATTGATCGATGGCGGCGCGGTCAGCGTCAACGGTCGGCGGCGACCCCAGGGATTCCGCGTGCCCGCCGGTGCCACCCTCGCGGTGCAGGTTCCCGCCCAAACACCACGCGCTACCCCGAGGCCCCAGGCCGGAGATCTGGACATCCTTTTCGAAGACGACGACTTGCTGGCGATCAACAAGCGTCACGGCGTCGTCGTCCACCCGGGCGCAGGCCATCAGTCGGGAACGTTGGTGAACCAACTGATCGCAACCGGGCGATCGTTCTCGGTGGTGGGCGGCGAGGACCGTCCCGGCCTGGTACACCGCCTGGACAAGGATACGTCGGGCGTCATGCTGATCGCCAAAAACGATGCTACCCACATCGCGCTGGCGGCCCAGTTCAAGGACCGGCAAGTGTCCAAGGCCTACCTGGCGCTGGTGCTGGGCCCACGGATCCCCGACCGCGGGGTGATCGAGTCCGATTTCGGGCGACGTCCCGGTGACCGGAAGCAGTTCACCGGCAAGGTCCGCTCGGGCCGGAAGGCCATCACCGAATACGAAACGCTCGCACGCGCGGGACTTTGCGCCCTGGTGCTGGCACGGCCGCGCACGGGTCGCACGCATCAGATCCGCGTGCATCTGTCAGAGCACGGCCATCCTATCGTAGGGGACCGCATCTACGGCAGGGCTTACCCGCGGCCAGGCAGCCGACCCGAGGACGAGGCGGCCGCGCTGCGCATCATGACGCGCCACGCACTGCACGCCTACACGATCCGCTTTCGACATCCCGGGACGGGGGCCTGGCTGGAAATCGTCGCGCCGCTGCCCCGTGACTTTGCAAATATACTTGAAGCCGTGTTCGGGTCACTGCCCCAGGCCGTTCAACGCCCCGGAGGCGTCTTCGGGCTCGATCCTACGTAAACGGTTTACGAAACCATCCTCGTTCGACGCATACTCCCCTCGAACGCTTTCCAGGGTCGTCAGGATCCAGGGCCGCGCTGCAGTGATGCCGTTTTTGGTGAACACGACTCCATCTGCGACGTGTACAGCCATGTGCGCCACGATGCCGCCTATCGAGCCAAACTCGTACACGTCGCCCAGTCGCGGGGCATCGTTTACAACGCGGTAACGAAGGTCACGTTCCTGACCTACGGCCTCTGGGCTCAAGAACCGTTCGTCCGGCTCCTGGAGCATGAAGTTCATCGCTGACCAATAGCAGTTCCGCTGGTCGTTCACCCGCTCGGGGTAGGTGTTCAGCAGAACTCTTGGCAGCGGCGGCAGCAGATTGATGACGTCGACCTTCCCGCCTCCAGGCTGGCGAGCCAGCGATTCAAGGAGCACCCCCAGTTCCCAGCCAAATTCCCCCTGCGACCAGTACCGGACCATCTGGGTCACGTCCTGCCCCTCGGCCACGACCAGCCGGACGATGAGGGCGTCCTCCATGTGCAAGAAACGCATCATCTCGGCGCGCCCGGCGGCGTCGAGCATTGCACAGACCGGTGCTGGGTCCGCGAAGATCGTCTCGCCGTCCCAGGTGAAGGAGAGGTCGCGCACGAGCGTTTGCGCCGATTCCGGCAGCGTCGTCAACGCGAGCCTGGTTTCGATCTGTTTACGCTGCAACCGAATCGATTCCGCTACCCATAGGTTGCCGACACCCGCCAGAGCCGGGTAGAGGACTTTACGGACCGGCGGAGTTATCCGGACTATCCATTCGGCCTTCGGCGAAACCACGCAGCCTTCGGCGCTGCACTTGCAGCGCGACTCCAGGTCCTTACGCATATCCTGGGACAGGCCGTGCCGGGTCAGCCACGCGTCGACCGCGGACCAGGAACTCGCCGGAAGCCTCCACTGGGTGGGTTCAAGCGGACAATTGACAGACCGGCTCATCCGGGTGGGCGGCGCTAGCAGGATAGGGCGCAATTCCAGTTGCCCCCAGGGTCCAGCGGTCCCAAGGGTGGCGTCCTTGCTGCGACAAGGCGCGTCGATGCCAGTCCTGACAACACCCTGAGCAACTTCGAACCGATTGGACAGCGATGCAATCGTCCCGACCAGCCCAGCGCCCATCAACAGGCCCGACAGGCCCAGCAGGATCGGCAACCCGATCGGTTTCCCCCGGCGCACTGGCCCGACAGCCTGGGACTTTCCGGGTTTCACCGACCTGCCCATCGCGCCTCGTCCTTTGTTTTCCACCTATAACACCCGCCGCCGGAACGCCTGGACCGTCACGACACCCAGTGGTTCAAGGGACTGCACCACGGCATTCCGATCGGACAATAGCCACGGGTCGAACCGGGTGTCCCCAAATCGCGTGATCAGCAGTTCGCCCGCCACGACCACGCCGGCAATTTCACGGACCCCAGCCGAGAATCGCATCACATCCCCCAGGCTCACAGCATCGACAGGCACCTCGCGCCAGCCGTCTTTCAGAGCCTCGGCCCCAAGCCTTGGGTCCACCCAAGCCATCTGGGGCACCTGGTTGAAGAAGTTCAACGCGAACCAAAGCCCGTCCCCATCGACATCGGCTCCTTGGGGAAGCCGGTTGATCCTCTCCCGCGCAAACGCGGGCAGCAGATGCGTCACATCGAGGCGCCCGCCGCACGGAGGCTTGGCGAGCGACGCGAGAAGGGACCGGACGCCGGTAAAACGACGCGCAACCACCCAGTAATTAGCCAGTCCATCGACGTCGGCGTCTGCGGAAACCAGCAACCGCGCCAGGGACGTGTCGGACGCCTCAAAGAACCGGGCGAGACTGCGTTTGACGTCGTCCGTGGCCCCACGGCAGACCGGTGCCGGATCCGCAAGTGCGAGGCGCCGCCCCCATGGAAACCAGAGCGACAGGACTTGCTTTTGCAGCCCTTCGGGCAACCCGCTGGCAGCCAGGCTGGCATGAACGGCACGACGAGTCCGGTACGGAACGTTGAGGGTCCAGGGGTTGCCACCGTTTCCCAACAGTTCGCGATGAAGCCGTTCCCCGATACGCGAAAAGAGGGCGGCGACCTGACCGACATCGGGGAAAACCGTGCAGCCATCCGCGTCACACGACGTCTGACGGGCCAGTGCCTCGACCTCGCCACCGGTCATGCCGACAAGGTCCAGTCGTTTCCGGACGCCAGCCATGTCCGTACCCGGGAAGCGCCAGGTCTTCGGCGTCTCCGGGCAGTCTCCGGGCGAGATGGCACCCAGGTCTGGCTCGAATGTGAACTGGAAACGCTCGATGGTGCCCCAGGGGCCGGCCTTGCCGACCAGCAGATTTCCCACAAAATACGAGTCCGGTTGCTCAATCGAGCAGACCAACGCCAGCCCCACCAGCGCTCCAACGCAAATCCCTACGGGCAGCGACCATCGCAGCAGCCACAATACGGCTCGGAATCCCGGCATCCTCCACCTTTTCCGTTTTGAAGCGCCCAGACTGGGCTGAACCTATTGTAGCGCTTTGCCCGTGAGGGAATCCACCGTCCTGACTTGCGGGTCGTGTATAATGTTCGCCGGTCCGGAGGGGTCCATGGAAGACCAGGTTGCAACATTCCAGCGGCTCGGAAAGGTGGTAGCAGCGGCTGCCAAGGCGGTCAGCGAGGCTACCAAGGCGGAGGCGAAGAACCCGCCCGCGCCCCAGGCCATCCACGCGGCAAGCGAGAAGGCGGCCGGCGCCCTGGCCAAAGTAGCAGGCATCGAGGCCGCCGCCGCGGCCTTGCGCGCAGATCTAGCCGGACGCGCCGCGACTGCAAGGGCGGAATTGGAACGGGAGCGGGCGCTGCTTGCCGGTGCAGTGGCCGCTGCCCTGGCGCGTGAAGGCATGCGCGTCGAGGGCAACTTGCCGCTGCTGCGGGCCGGCGCCCTGTCCCTGGAATTCTCGTTCGGTACAAAAGGGCTGTGTACTATCTGGCTGGGGCCGCGCATCGCCCGGTTGGCGACCGTCTTGCTGGATGCCTCGGCCATTGCGGCACGCACCCTGGAACTGGACCGCGCGCTGTTTAGGGGCGATTTCGACGACGCCGCGTTCCTGGCGGACCTGCTGCGCGCCTATCGGGCTGCGGCGCACCGCCTGGGAGTGCCCGAGGGGGAACGGGTTTTGCTGACGGCGCTTTTGGCCCACATGGCCTTCGCACGCCAAAAGGCGACCTTCCTGGTCGACCCAAGGCGAGAACTTTTCACGCCTTACGGCCGTGTAGAATTCGCGGCCGACCTGGCTAGATTGAAGACGCGCTCCGTCGAAGGTCGCGAGTTGCGGCTGGACGTCGCGACGCTGGCCCAGTCAAAACGCCCCGAAGACCATCTGTGGGTGCCGCGCGGCACCGACGGCGTCCGCTACGCCACAGCCAGTTTCCCGCGCGCGTCCCGTTGACAGCGGGGGCTGCACGGCCCCCGGGAGGAAATCCCCGGATGATCCAGGCCCTAACAACCAGACAGGCCCGTCACGTGATCGAGGTGGTCGGGTCGTCCGGAACGCCGCCGGAATGGGGTTTCCAGTTCTTTTCGGCCGGCCTGGACGGCTATCTGAAGGTTGTCGAAGAGGACTACCTGCGGTCCTTCGTCAGGGACGGCGGGTCATCCTTCAAGGTCGTCGTCGGGACTTACGGCGGCGGCAAGACCCACTTCCTGTACAGCGTGCGCGAACTGGCGTGGAAGCACGACTACCTTGTCGCCTACTGCCCGCTGTCCCACGAAGCGTCGCCTTTCCACAGGCTGGACATGGTCTACAAGTCCATCGCGACGAACCTGATGCGGCCGCTTACGCCTGACGAACTGCTGGCCGGCGCCGATCGTGGCCTGGGCCCTTTCCTGAAGGGCGTGTACGGAACGCTGGTCGAGGCTTTGGAGGCCGAAGGACTGAGCGGCGAAGACATCAAAATGCGCGTCAAAGCGGTTGCCGCCGACTCGACCCGCGGGATCGAAAACCCTAATTTTGCCCGGGCCGTGCGTCTGGCGCTTGAATCGTTGGTGGACGGGGATGCTGACCGGTTCGATCAGATGGTCCAGTACCTGACGGTGGGCGGCTACGACCGGGTCGTGCACAAGCAGGCGGGCATCCTGCAGCCAATCGACCGCGGCCAGGCGTTCGCGACGATCCGCTCGTTGGTGACCTGGGTGCGCAACCTACGCTTCCGCGGG
>CAZHDQ010000026.1:0-13357 GCA_964531595.1 uncultured Anaeromyxobacteraceae bacterium | reverse complement strand
ACTGTCATCATCTTGGGCCGGGCCCGTTTGACCGCGCCGTGGACTATGGCTTCGTCCAGTTCGTACACGGACCGCAGTTCCCCACGCAACTTTGCCTCGTCATAGGACAGGTCCAGGAACAACAGCATGAACACGCCGGTTTCCGCATCCAGGCCCAGCAGTGCGATCATCCCCACCCACGCAGCGATCGACACGTTGTAGCCCAGGAAATAGAACAACCAGATCGCCCCGACGGCCGAAAACGGTACGGCCAGCATCACGAGCAGCGCTTTGAAAGCCGACTTCGTGTTCGCGTACAACAGTATGAAGATCAGCAGCAGCGTGATCGGCACGACTAGTTTCAGACGCTCGGTTACGCGCTGCATGTTTTCGTATTGGCCGCTCCAGTGCAGCGTGTAGCCCGTCGGCAGCGTCACCTGATCGGCGATCAACCTCTTCGCCTCCTCGACGTACCCCCCGATGTCCCGCCCGGTGACGTCCACGAACACATAGCCTGCCAGGAAGCCGTTTTCGTCTCGCAGCATCGACGGTCCTTGGACCAGCGAGATGTCGGCCAGTTCGGACACCGGGATCTGCGTACCCATCGCCGCACCGGCCATCACGGGCACCAGGACGCGTCGCAACACATCGATGTCGTCACGCAGTTCCCGCGGGTAGCGAACATTCACCGGGTACCGCTCCCGGCCCTCGACCGTGGTCGTCACATTCTCGCCGCCGATGGCGGTCATTATGACCATCTGCAACTGCGCGATCGTCAGGCCATACCGCGCCAACTGGTCGCGCCGGGGCGTAAAGTCCACGAAGAACCCCGCAGCGGCCCGCTCGGCATAGACACTGCGGGTGCCGGGCACGTCTCGGAGGGAGGTTTCGATCTGCGCGCCGATCCGCTCGATTTCATTAGTGTCGGCCCCGAAGATCTTGATGCCGATGGGCGTCCGGATACCGGTGGACAGCATGTCGGTGCGGGCCTTGATGGGCATGGTCCAGGCGTTCGTGACGCCCGGGATCTGCAGCGCCGCATCCATCTGGTCGACCAGTTCGTCCCAGGAAATACGGTCGGGCCAGATCGGCCGCAGCAGGGGTTTCAGGAAGTCCGGGGCCCAGGACGAGTACCAGCGATCCTTCCCGCGCCACTGGCCCGGCGATTTCAGGACCACCGTCGTTTCCATCATCGAAAACGGTGCCGGATCAGTCGACGTGTCCGCGCGCCCGACCTTGCCGAACACCGTTTCGACCTCGGGGAAGGATTTCAGCACGCGGTCCTGGGTCTGCATCAGCTTCTCGGCTTCGCCAACGCTGATGCCGGGGAGCGTCGTCGGCATGTACAGGATCGTGCCCTCGTTCAAGGGCGGCATGAATTCCGAGCCCAGGCGGAAGTAAAACGGCAGACTGGCCCCGACGATGGCCACCGCCACGCCGATCGTCATCAGCGGATGTCGTAGCACCAGGCGGCAAACCGGCTCGTACACCCGGAAGATGGCACGGCTGATCGGGTGCCGCTCCTCGGAACGCTAGGCCCCCACCGCCGCCTGCGTCGCCAGCCAAGCCAGCCAGCGCGGCCGGAACGTGTAGGGGTCGATCCGCGCGAACAACATCCGCAGCGCCGGATCCAGCGTGATTGCCAGGAGGGCCGCCAGGGCCATCGCCAGGGTCTTCGAGTACGCCAGGGGCTTGAACAGCCGGCCTTCCTGGTCACCCAGGGTGAAGATGGGTAGGAAGGCGACGGCGATGACCAGCAGGCTGAAGAAGACTGACGGACCGACTTCCTTCAGGGCGTCCAGGCGCACGCGGTGGAAGTCCCCCTTGCGACCGCCGATATCCCACAGGTGGATCTTGTTGTAGGCGTTCTCCCCCTCGACGATGGCGCCGTCCACCAGCACGCCGATGCTGATCGCGATCCCGGCCAACGACATGATATTGACCGTCACGCCCATGAAGTACAACGGGATAAACGCCAGTAATACCGAGGTGGGGATGGTGATGATCGGGACGATGCTGGACGGGATGTGCCACAAGAAGATCAGGATGACCAGCGAAACGATGATCATCTCGAGCGTCAGTTCGTGGGTCAGCGTTTGGATGGCGCGCTCGATGAGACCCGATCGGTCATAGGTGGACACGATCTCGACGCCCGTCGGCAGCGAGGGCTTCGCGTCCTCCAACTTTTGCTTGACCCGTTCGATCACGTTCAGGGCATTCTCGCCGTGGCGCATCACGACGATGCCCCCCACGGTGTCGCCCAGGCCATCGAAGTCGGACGCCCCGCGCCGCATCTCGGGGCCCAAGTCCACGCGCCCTACGTCCTTCAGGAGGATCGGCACGCCGCCCTCGCCGACCTTCAGAACCACCTGCTCCAGGTCGGTTGCGTCCTTCACGTAGCCCCTGCCGCGAACCATGTACTCGGTGCCGCTCCACTCCAGCAGGCGTCCGCCAATCTCGCTGTTGGACTGGCGGATCGCGGCCACGACGCGGTCGATTGGGATGCCCAGGGAGGACAGGCGGTTCGGGTCCACAGTGACCTGGTACTGCTTGACAAAACCGCCGATCGACGCGACCTCGGCCACGCCTGGCACCGACTGGACCGCGTAGCGCAGGTTCCAGTCCTGGTACGACCGCAGTTCGTCCAGCGAATGGGTCCCGCTGTGATCGATCAGCGCGTACTGGTAGACCCACCCAACACCGGTGGCGTCCGGGCCCAATTCGGTCTGCACGCCCTCCGGCAGACGGGCCAGGATCTTCGACAGGTACTCCAGGACCCGCGACCGCGCCCAGTACAGGTCGGTGCCGTCCTCGAACACAACGTATACGTACGAAAACCCGAAGTCCGAAAAGCCCCGGATCGCCTTGACCTTCGGGGCCCCCAACAGCGCCGTCACGATCGGGTACGTGACCTGGTCCTCGATGATGTCTGGAGCACGATCCCACTTCGAGTAGATGATGACCTGGGTGTCCGACAGGTCCGGCAGCGCGTCCAGGCGTATCGACTTGAGGGTGACCACCGCGAGCACGCAGGCGACGGCGACGCCCAGCAGGACCAGCAACCGGTTCGTGGCCGAAAACTCGATGATTCGCTTGATCATTTTTCCGCCTGGGAAGCGGGCTGGAGGGCGGCGCGCAGGCGCGATTCCGAGTTCAGCAGGAAGTTCGCGGCGACGGCCACCTTCTCACCGGCTCGCAGCCCGTCCATGACCTGCACCCGACCGTCAGCCCTCAGGCCCGTCCTGACGACACGCGGCTCAAACCGTCCGCCGCCGGCATCCACGAACGCCACCTTCCGGGAACCGGTGTCCATGACGGCCGAGTCCGGCACGACGATCCCGTCAGCCACCGCCACCTGCAACTCGACGTTGACGTACATCGCGGGCTTCAGCGCGATGTCGGGATTGGGGAAGTCAAACCGGATCTTCAGCGTGCGTGTTGCGGGGTCCATATAGGGATAGATGAACGCGACCTTTCCGGTCAACTGCCGGCCCGGGTCGTAGGCGAGCGTCAGGACGGCCGGATCGCCGACGTGGACCAAGCCGGCCTCGTTTTCATAGACGTCGGCTTCGATCCAGACGTGCGACAGGTCCGTCACCGCGAACAGTTCCATGCCCGGATCGACCTCATGCCCCTCGAAGACGTCCTTGGTCGTCACGACGCCGGACGACGGTGCCATCAGAGTCACGACGCGCTGCGGTTTGCCGGTACGCTCGATGGTCGCGATCAACCCCGGGGGCACGTCCAGCAGTTCCAGACGACGACGGGCGGCCGTAACCAGTTCCTCACCGCCCTTGCGGACCTCGGGCAGGCTGGACGCCGCGAAACGGGCGGCGGCCTTTCGGGCGCTCAGGTACTCCTCCTGGCCGGCCAGCAGTTCCTGCGAATAGATCGACAAGATGGGGCGGCCCTTCTTCACGGTTTGCCCGGTGAAGTCGACGAACAGTTTGTCCACCCAGCCGGAGACCTTGGTATGCACGTGGCGGATCCGGGTCTCGTCGACCGTAACGCTGCCGACAGTCCGGATGGTCGTCGCCAGTCGCTCCTGCTTGGCCGCGACGGTCTGGATGCCTGCCAGGCGCCGGCCCTCGGCGGTGGTCTGGACGGCGGCGAGGCCGGTGACGACGCCGGCCGCCGAGATCTCGTCGGAATAGACTGGCACATAGTCCATGCCCATCGAATCCTTCATAGGGACCGGGGACGTCACCTTGGGGTCCATCGGGTTGCGATAGAAGAGGAGCTTCCGCGGGCCGGGAGTCGCCGGTGCGGCCGGTGTCGCAGGCGGCGATACCTCGGGCAGATGGTCCACGGACTTCGCGTCCTTCGGTTCAAGGTCCATGCCGCACTTCGGGCACTTGCCCGGCTTGTCGGACACCACCTCCGGGTCCATTGGACACGTCCAGACCGTGGCACCGGCGGTCGCAGCAGGTGAAGCGGTAGCGGGCGCAGTCGTCGCCGGCATGGCCCCGTGGGGGTGACCGTCCACCGGATGCGCCTGGTCCACCAACCCGCCCTTGTCGATCGGCACCAACCGCATGCCGCAGATCGGGCAGTCACCGGGCTGGTCCGACACGTACGTTGGGTGCATTGGGCAATGGTAAGGGCCGACATTATCAGCCACCTTGCCACACCCGGCCATCACTACAAGCAGCCCCAGAAGGGCCACGGTTCCCGCAATGCTACGGTTCCCGCGCGTAAAAATCGTCATAGTGCATCCTCCCTACCGGAATCGGCCGCATCCTGAATCAACGCGTCGATTTCGGACCAAGTCACGAACCGGGCCGCTTCGCGCCGCGCCATAGAAGCCCGGGCGTCCAGCCAGAGATTGAAGTCCTCGATGACCACCGAAAAATCGCCCCGGCCCGCCAGGTACGAGGCTCGGGCCGCATCCAGCGCCACTGCGGTCTGCGGCAGGATCGCCTCCCGATACAAGACGACCTGGGCATCGTCGCGATGCAGTCGTGCCACCAATCCAGTCACTTCGGCCCCCACAGTCGCCCGCGTCGCCCGTAGGTCGGCGCCTGCCGCCTCGGCTTCTTTTTGCGCGGCCTCTATGGCCGGCCTCTGCTTAACCGACTTGAAGATCGGCAACTCGATGCCGAACCGCAGCGTGACCGCCACATCGGGCATAAACGTAGAGCCCAGACCGGCGCCGACCAGGAAGTTCGGTCGGGTCTCTAGGCGAGCACTCTGCAGGCGGCGATCGGCGGCCCGGATGGCGGCCTGCTGGACCGCGACCTCCGGGGCATTGGCCAGAGCCCGGCCCTCGACGCCGTCGGGCAGGGGCAGGGACTCAGGCAACGCTGCCACCGCCCCCAGCGGAGTTTTGCCCGGCAGGTCCAACAGGCGGTTCAGGATGGCGACCTGCACCGCGCGATCCGCGTCCAGGTCAGACTGCCGTTCCACGATGCGCGACGTGGCAATCTGGGCCTTGATCACCGCTTCCTGCTCAGATGCGCCTGCGGCATAGCGGCCCGCGGCCGTTGCCTGTAACAGGTCCGCGAACTCCCGCGCCGCCTTGAGGATTTCGACCTCCCGATCGATCGCATACAGGCGGGCATACGCCGAGCGCACCTCAACGACCAGCCGTCGCTTCACGGCGTCCAGTTCGGCGCCACGCACGTCCGCTTCTGCCGAGACCGCCGCACGCCGAGCATCGCGCTTGCCGGGGTAAAACAGTGGCTGCATGTAGGACACCTGGCTCATCGACATCATGCGGTTCGGGTCCCAGGGCGCGCCGATGCTCTGATATGTGACTTCGAGCGTGGGATCCATAAACGCACCGGCCGGGGCGACCATCTGCCGGGCGGAGGCTAGGCGGGCCCGCAGGGCGGCGACCGAAGGCGACCGATCCAGGGCAAGGGCCACCAAGGATTCCACGGGGGGTGCAGTCGTAGCGCCGTCAGCCTCTTGTGCGGCCAGCATCGGGGAGGTCAGGAGGCCCAGCAGCAGGCCGACCAGCACCACCATCGAGATTTGAGAGGTTTCCACCAACTGGACCTCCCTGTAATTCATCCCCCGGGTCGGGGCAGGTTCACAGCCACACCGGCTGATACCTCGGCCGCTTCCATATTCGCTTCCGACAGGGTCGGGTGGGCGTGGATCGTCACCATCAGGTCTTCCAGGCGCGCCCCCATCTCGATGGCTAGCGTGCCTTCGGCGATCAGTTCAGATGCGTGGGCCGACACGATGCCTACGCCCAAAACCAGTCCGGTGTCAGGATCGGAAAGGATCTTCGCAAACCCCTCGGGGCGCCCCATGGTTCTAGCGCGACCCAGGGCGGTCAAGGGAAAGCGGCCCACGCGGATAGGGATGCCGCCTTCCTTGGCCTCGGCTTCCGTCAGCCCGGTCACAGCCAGTTCGGGGTCGGTAAAGACCACGGCCGGAATCGCCCGATTGTCGAACGCCGACGGCAGGCCGGACAGGGCCTCGGCCGCCACCTTGCCCTCCCGTGTGGCCTTGTGGGCAAGCATCGGCCCAGGCGTAATGTCGCCGATAGCGTAAATGTCAGGTACGGCCGTCCGGCGCTGGGCGTCCACGGCCAAAAATCCTCGGGCGTCGGGGGCAAGGCCGACGCGATCCAGGCCCAGGTCATCCGTGTTCGGCCTGCGGCCCACGGCCATCAGGATCCTGTCGAAGGTCTCGCGGGTCGAGGTCCCCTTGTTTTCCAAGGTGGCGACATAGCCGACGCTCGCATCCCCGCCCGCGCGTTCGATGGCCACGACCCGCGTGTCGGTCCGCACCGCTGTAAATCGGGTGTCACAGGCCCTGGCAACCACTCGCACCAGATCGGGGTCCACCCCGGACAGCAGGCGAGACTGCGCCTCGACCACCGTCACCGACGATCCCAGGCCGGCGTAGACCATACCCAGTTCCAGGCCTATATACCCACCCCCAACGACCAGCAGTCGGTCCGGGATCTCCGGCAGATCAAGGGCCTCCCGAGAGGTCCACAGATCCAGCCCCTGGGCCACAGGAATGGACACCGGGCGGGAACCGGTCGCGATGATGGCCTTCCGGAAGTCGATGCCCGACACCTCGGACCCTTCCAGGGCCAGGGATCGGGGGCCGTCGAAACGTGCCCGACCCCGAACGACATCAATACCCCGCTTCGCCAACAACCCTTCGACTCCGGTCACCAGTCCACCGACCACGCCCTGGGTCCAGGTGCGCAGCGCATCCAAATCCACACGGACGCCGTCGGCCACGATCCCGAATGCCCGGCCTTCCAGCAGGGACTGGCGGACCTCGACTGCGTTGATCAGCGCCTTGGACGGGATGCAGCCCTCAAGCAGGCACACGCCGCCGGGACGCTCCCGTTCTTCGACCAGCACGACTTGATGGCCCAGATCGGCGGCCCGAATCGCCGCCACGTATCCCCCAGGCCCGCCGCCGATGACGACGACTTCCGCTTCCTGCCGCAGATCCCCAACGACCATGTCATGCCTCCAGCAACAGGGCCATCGGACGCTCCAGGCGCCGAACCAGCTCGTTGACGAACCGCGCAGCTTCGGCCCCATCGGCCACACGGTGGTCGAAGGCCAGGGTCAGTGGCAGCATCGTCCGCACCACGATTTCCCCGTTCCGGACGACCGGCTTCGGGCTGGCACGGCCCATCCCAAGGATCGCGGTTTCGGGATAGTTGATTAGCGGCATCAGTCCGGTACCGCCCAGGGCACCGATGTTCGTAATCGTGAACGTGCCGCCCTGCATATCGTCCACGGACATGGTGCCGTCCCGGGCCCTGATGGCCAGCGCTTCAACGGCGGTAGCCAGTTCCATGATGCTCCGGCTGGCCGCGTCACGAATCACCGGGACAATCAGGCCACGGGGTGTGTCCGCCGCAAAGCCGACGGAGTAGTAGTCCTTGAACCAGATTTCCTCGCGGAAGGGGTCCACGCTGGCATTGAAGGCTGGGTACGCCTTCAGCCCCGCCACGACGGCCTTCATCACGAACGGCAGCAAGGACAGGCGTGGGCCGTTTGGACGAGCCGCCTGCTCCTGGTGGCGCAGGGCCTCCAGATCGGTCACGTCCGCTTCGTCCATGTGGGCCACATGGGGCACCAGTACCGAGGCCGTGACCATATGACGGGCTGTCTTCCGGCGGATCGAACGCAGCGGCTCGCGGCGCACCGGGCCAAAGACCGAAAAGTCAGGCAGCGGGTCCAGGTCCAGCAGTGGAATGGCCGCAGATCCGAGCCTGGGCTCGAATGCACCCGACGAATCGGGCTCCGGGATGTCCCGTGACGCCGCTTGGTCTGCAGGACGCGCCGGGGCGCCCGCGGCTTCATCGATTTTTTCGGCGGTCCGCCGGACATCCTCGTTAGTCACCCGACCAGCCGAGCCGGTTGGGGTCACGCTTGCCAGATCGACGCCCAGTTCGCGGGCCAAACGACGCGTTGCCGGGGCGGCAGGCACAGGTAGGCCGACAGATACGGCTGGCGCCGGAACCACAGATGTGGCAACGGGCTTGGGGCTCGGACCCGACGGAACAGACGCCGAAACGGCCGCGGATTGCGGGGCCGGTTCAGGGGCTCGCGCCTTCGGGGTCTGTGGTGGCGCAACGGCCGCAGGTCCGGACCCGTCGTCGATAACCACCAGGACCGCCCCGGTTTTGACGATCTCGCCGACCTGCCCGCCCAGGGACATGATCCGCCCAGCCCGGGGCGACGGGATCGTGACCGCAGCCTTATCGGTTTCAACCTCGACCAGGGGGGCGTCTTCGGCAATCGTGTCACCTTGGGCAACGTGCCACTTCAGGATTTCGCCCTCGTGGATCCCTTCCCCCAGGTCTGGCAGCCTGAATTCAAACACGGTACCTCCTCGTTTCCATCGGAAAGGCCCGGCACGGCGCCCGGCAATAAGCACCCGGCGCCCCGCCCGATCAAAACGCGATCACGTCCTCGATAGCCTGGCGAATCTGTTCGGCGCCGGGCATGTACAACCCCTCCCGGGCAAAATACGGGGTGACCACGTCGTACCCTGTCACACGTGCCACCGGCGCTTCCAGATACATCAGAGCCAGATCATTGATCCGCGCGACGATTTCCCCCGACGGCCCCAGGCTGCGGGGCGATTCCTGGACCACGACGCACCGTCCGGTCCGGCGCACCGAGGCCGCGATCGCCTCTTCGTCCAGCGGATGCAGCGTCAGCAGGTCCAGCACTTCCACTGAGGTCCCTTTCGCTTCGGTCACATCGGCCACCGCCTGCAGGACCGGGCGCATCATCGCCCCCCAACTGATCACGGTCACGTCGGAGCCTTCCTGGACAACCTGGGCCTTACCAAGCGGCAAGACTTCTTCGTCGTCGGGGACCTCTTCCTTGAATGCCCGATATGACCGCTTCGGTTCCAGGAAAACCACCGGATCGGGATCCCGGATGGCCGCGACCATCAGCGCCCTGGCGTTCCGCGGGCCGGATGGCACCACGACCTTGACCCCGGGAAACGCGAAGTGCATTTCCCGCGCTTCGGAATGGTGCTCCAGCGCCCGAACGCCGCCCCCGTAAGGAATCCGGACCACCAGCGGCACCGTCCACTGGCCTCGGCTGCGGGTGCGCATCCGACTGGCGTTACCTTCCAGTTGGGGGATCATCACGAACGAAAATCCGTCGAACTGCATTTCGGTCACCGGACGCAGGCCCGCAATAGCCATGCCGATCGCCGTGCCCAGGATCGCCGACTCGGCCAGGGGCGTATCGATCACGCGGCCCTCGCCGAACCGCTCCAACAGTCCCTCGGTGACCCGGAACACGCCGCCATCCACGCCGACGTCCTCGCCCATGACGACCACTGTCTGGTCCTTTTCCATTTCTTGCTGCAGGGCCAGATT
Organism: uncultured Anaeromyxobacteraceae bacterium; assembly: GCA_964531595.1. Classification (GTDB taxonomy): domain Bacteria; phylum Myxococcota_A; class UBA9042; order DTJE01; family DTJE01; genus DUVQ01. The sequence goes on along the minus strand of CAZHDQ010000026.1, from coordinate 3,546 downwards.
GATAGCCTGGACCATGTTACGCCGAGCCATGCTCCCCCTCCTTCAGTCCGGCCAGGAACCGGTTTCGCTGGGCTTCGATGGACGGGTGGTGGTCCCCGAAAACGTGATCGAACTGGGCATCCGGGGCATAGGCCCGAGGCGTCTCCAGTTCCTTGACCGCCTGGTCGATCTCCGATCGCACCCGGACCCGCAGCGCCTCTTCGCGTGCGTCGTCCCAGATCTTCTTTTTGACCAGATGCTTCCTAAACCGTACCAGCGGGTCTTTTTTCGCCCATTTCGCCACCTCGGCATCCTCGCGGTACCGCGACGGGTCGTCGGCCGTGGTGTGCATACTCATCCGGTAGGTCACCGCCTCGATGAGGGTCGGGCCGCCACCGTTTCTGGCCAGTTCCAGGGCCTCGTTCGTGGCCCGGTACATGGCCAGCGCGTCGTTGCCATCCACCTGGATCCCGGGGATCCCGGCCGCGACGGCTTTTTGAGCTAACGTGGCCGCCCGAGTCTGGCGACTACGAGGCAAAGAAATGGCCCACCCGTTGTTCTGGATAACGAAGACCACCGGGGCCTGCCAGACGCCTGCAAAGTTCAAGGCTTCGTAAAAATCCCCCTGGGACGTACCGCCGTCGCCCACGAATGTCAGGACTGCCGAACGGCTGCCCTTCAGACGCATCGCGTACCCGATTCCAACCGCGTGAAGAAGCTGGCTGGCCACGATGACCGCGATTGGCAGCATCCGGACCCCGTCCGGGGCCACGTTACCTTCCTCGTACCCGTTGTAGTACTCGAGGGTTCGCAGCAGTGGTTCGCCACGCATCATCCGGGCGCCTGTCTCCCTAAACGACCCAACGAACCAGTCGTCGTCGGCCATCGCCATGGTCGGCCCGCACTGGGCGGCCTCCTGGCCCAACACAGGGGCAAACGTGCCCAAACGACCCTGGCGTTGCAAGTTCAACATCCGCTCATCGGCCTCGCGAGTTCGGACCATCGCTTCGTACAGGCGCACGTGTTCTTCGTCGGACAGCCCGGGGTCTAGGTCGCGGTCGACCTTTCCCGACGGGTCCAGCACCTGCAGATGACTTACGGTGAACTGCTGAATTTCTTTGATTGGCATCGATTTTCACCCTCCCGGACATCGGGTCCCGGACTAACTCGGACATTTAACGTCCTAATATATGGGTTGGGTGGGATGGTTCGTCAAGTCTGGTGGCACATCCGTTGTTGCCCTGTCGCGACGCCCGTGCTTGAATGCGCCCACTTTCTTACCTGAAGATGGAAAGGAGTCCGAACAATGTCCGCAACCACTCACGAAGCCAAGGTCCGCGCCCTGGCTGCCCAGGTTCTTGAATGCGCTCGACTGGGCCAGACGGTCCGGCCGGTCAAGAAAGGCGTGTCCCACGTGGTCCCGATTCCCGACGACCCTAAAAGCCGAATCCAGCCGATCGACATTTCCGCCCTGGACCAAATCCTGTCCATCGACGCGAAGGCCGGCCTGTGCGTAGCAGAGCCGGGCGTATCGTTTTCGAGGATCGTGGACGCGACCCTGCCCCTGGGCCTTGTCCCCACCGTCGTTCCAGAACTGGAAGGCATCACTGTAGGCGGCGCGGTCGCCGGATGTTCAGTCGAGTCGATGTCCTACAAGTATGGCGGTTTCCACGACAGTTGCGTGGAATACGAAATCGTGACCGGGGATGGCGAGATCCTGACCTGTTCCCGTGACGTCGAGCCGGACGTCTTCGAGATGATCCACGGTTCCTACGGCACCCTGGCGCTGCTGACGAAACTGACCTTCCGTCTGGTACCGGCGACGCCCTACGTGCGGATGGAATACCGGACCTACACCACGCTGGAAGCATTCCACGCGGATCTGTTGCAACGGTGCCGCGATGATGACTACGACCTGGTCGACGGCATCATCCACGGGCCGGACCAATTCGTGCTGTGCCTGGGGACCTTCGTGGACGACCCGCCGTACGTGTCCGACTACCGTTGGTTGAACATTTACTACAAGAGCACGGCCGCCCGGACCGAAGACTACATGGCCACGAAGCACTACTTCTTCCGGTACGACGCCGAGTGCCATTGGATGACGAAAACGGTGCCTCCGATGGAATGGAAACCCGTCCGGTTCCTGATCGGAAAGTGGCTGCTGGGCTCGACGAACATGATCCGGACCAGCCGCCGCCTGGAATCTGTGTACCGGATGAAGCGCCGTCCGGACGTGGTCGTCGACGTGTTCATCCCCAACCGGAACTTTCCTAAATTCTTTCACTGGTACGAAAAGGAATTCGCATTCTGGCCACTGTGGATCGTGCCGTACAAGGCCCGTGCGTACCCGTGGCTGGACGATGCCCATGTCGAACGCATGTCCGACGAATTCATGATTGACTGTGCGGTCTACGGCAAGCCGAATTCGGCCCCCGATGTCGATTTATCCAAGGTTTTAGAAGACAAGACCTACGAACTTAACGGGTTCAAGACGCTGATCAGCCGGAACCATCACGCCGAAGATCGGTTCTGGTCGGTGTACTCGAAGCCGCGATACACGGCTGCCAAGGCCCGCCTGGACCCGCGCGGCACCTTGCCGCACCTGTTTACGCTGCTGGGACGGGTGGAGTGACGACGCCGTAGGCGGGAGCGGATCCGCGTGTCAGGCCCCGGGCCCAAAGGGTCACAACAGCATATGACGCCAGATGCTTCAAGCCTATCAGGCACCCGAATCCCGCCCATCCTGACATCTGGAAGCCAGACCCACCGCGCTGCACCGAGGGTTTTGGTTGCTCTAGCCCCGGGGCCATGCCAGAACGCAAGTGCCATGCCTCGCAAACGTGTCAAACTTGTGGATTTTATTGCCTGCTGTGCGGTGCTTTTCACCGTGCTGGCCTGCGGCGCCACCCACACCGCCGCGCCGACGGAGGCCCCCATGAATAAGCCGACGAACGACCTGCTGCTGCACCTGGACCAACACCACGGCGCCGTCGTCGAGGTGACGACCGGGGTGGAACACTACCAGAAAGGCAAGGTACGACTGGACGTCCACGGCGACGGGAAATTGGACGTTGTGAACGTGCGGGCCGGGAAGGAATCGACGTCCACCGGACGTTTGGACGCCAAGGCGGTGCGCGCCTTTGGGGTTTTGGTGGCGGCGGTTTCACCCGGGACGCTGAAGAGCCCGACCGGCACTCGCGAACCCGGCGACTCGCCGGTGGTCATCCGCGTCCTGGACGGGGGTACCGTGCTGGCATCGGCGTCTGTCTGGTACGCGGACCGATACGACAACGCGGCCCTAGACCAGGTCATCGAGCAGTACGACACGATCGTATCGAAAGTGACAAACGGAGCTCTGCCCTACTAACGAGCCTTGTGCGCGTGGGAACGATGCGCGACGTGAAGGGCAGGAATAACGTCTCGAACTGGTACGTAAATTCAGAGCCCATCGTTCGCGCCCATGAACTGGGGCACCAATTGGGCCTGAAGGACGAGTACATCGATGAGAAGGCCCCCGACCGCGAAAACGAAAAGGCGCCCGGCGTTTACACCGACAACTCGCTG
>CAZHDQ010000025.1:6318-13502 GCA_964531595.1 uncultured Anaeromyxobacteraceae bacterium | reverse complement strand
GTCTTTTGGTGGACGCGCCTCCTTAGCACTCGGTTCCAAAGGGCCGTCAGCAGCAGCGTCACCACCACCAGCAAGGCCAGTCCCGCCAGCCCCAGCCAGAACCGGGGGTCCATGTGAAGTTCCCCCGGCATCACATAGACCCAGCGGTTGTAGATTTCGGCCCGTTCTTCCGGCCCGATCGTCGCCAGCGCCTTGGATAGTATGTGCTGAAGTTCGGGCCAGTCCTTGCGCGAGGCAAACGCCAATCGGACCAAGTGGTTCGTGTTACCGACGATGTGCAGGTCACGCAGTCCGAGTTTGTTCTGCATGTAAGCGAACGTTGCCTGGTGGACAACGAAATAGTCCGCGCGCCCCTCGGCAACCTCGCGCAAGCCGGTCTCGGTGTCCGGCACCGGCCGGATCCGCAGATAGTCGAAGTTATCCTGCAGGTACTGGTGGCTGGCATACCCGTCCAGCACCAGCACCTCGCTGTCGGTCAGGTCGAACAAAGTGAGCAGCCGCGTCTCTTTTAGCCGGGCAACAATGACGCTGGGCACTTCGATGTAGGGTTGGCTGAACAGCATGAATGCTTCGCGCTGGGGTGTCAGCGTCATTGCCGGGACAACGTCGATCTCGCCAGCCTGGTAGGCCTGGACCACATCGTCCCACGTGGACTTGCGCACCACCCGAAAACGGATACCCAGGCGGCTCTCGATGCGGCGGACGTAATCGGCGGTCACTCCCTGGTACTCGCCTTCGGGCGAAAAGAATTCAAACGGGGGGAAATTCGGGTCTGGGGCCAGGCGGATGGACTGGGCGTGCCGAGTCAGCCATTCCCGTTCGACCGGCGTCAGGATCTCGATCGGCTTATCGGAGGGATCGTCGCAGTTGCAACCCAGATGGACCAACGCCACGCACAGTGCCGCAAGCAACACGCACGCACTCGTCGGAAACCCGGCGCTCCTGAACCCACATGACGTCATGCGGAAGATTGTAGCGCTTTTTCAAAGCCGCAGAAAGCAAGAACTGTAATCTCCAATCCACCTCAAACCGGAGACCGAGGTGGGCGAGACAGTGGATTGGGGGTAACCCGGGGGCAGGCATGTGGAACAGAAACGTGAGCGCGGACGCGAGTCCCTGACGTCAACGGCCCAGAGTCGCGACCATCACGGCCTTGATCGTGTGTACGCGGTTCTCGGCCTCGTCAAACACGCGGGACTGCGGTCCCTCGAAGACCTCGTCCTCGACCTCGCAAATGTCTGGGAACTGGCGCGCCATGTCAGTGTCGTGGTTGTGGAACGCCGGCAGGCAGTGCAAGAAAATCGTATCGTCACGCCCCGTGGCCGCCATCATCGCCTGCGTGATCTTGAAAGGCTTCAGCATCGCGATGCGCTCGGGGATCTTGGCCTCCTCGCCCATCGACGCCCACACATCGGCGTACAGCGCGTGCGCCCCGGCCACACCCGCAGCCACGTCGTCGGTCACAGTGACCTGCCCGCCGGTCTGCGCGGCGATCGCTCGGACCGTTTCGACCAAATCGGCCTTCGGGAACAGTACCTTCGGCGACACGATGCGGACATGCATGCCCATCTTGGCACAGCCAACCATCAATTCATTCGCCATGTTGTTGCGCCCGTCACCGACGTAGGCCAGCGACAGCCCCTTCAGGGCACCGAACTCATCTTGCATCGTCATCAGGTCCGCCAGCACCTGAGTCGGGTGCCAGTCGTCGGTCAGGCCGTTCCACACCGGTACGCCGGAAAACTGAGCCAGCGTCTCGACGACCTGCTGCGAAAACCCGCGAAATTGAATGCCGTCGAACATCCGGCCCAGCACCCTAGCCGTGTCGGCAACGGTTTCCTTCTTGCCAAACTGGATGTCGCCCTTGCCCAGGTACTCGGGGTGTGCGCCCTCGTCCACACATGCCGTCACGAACGCGCAGCGGGTCCGGGTCGAAGCCTTTTCGAAGATCAGGGCGATGTTTCGGCCAGCCAGCGAGCGGCCGTACACGCCGGCTCGTTTGTTGGCCTTCAGCGTGGCCGCCAAACTCAGCATGTCGCCGATCTCGCCCGGGGTGAAGTCCAGAAGCTTCAGAAACGAACGTCCTTTCAGGTTGCCGGCCATGGAAAACGCCTCCTTGCAGGCACCCGGACCCTCCGGATGCGGTAATTTCGCTGCGATGCTGGCCCAAAAGGACCCGGAAGGCAAGGCACTTTCCCCCTTGCAAACGGACACGTCATCACGATTGACGAGGCCTCGCCGGTTGGTCTATGCTCACGCCGCCATGGGAAAACTAACCTACAAGGCGTCTGGGGTCGATTCCGAAGCGCAGGACGACTTCACGGCCTCAATCGCGCGCATGACAGCCAAGGTGCAGTCGCCCGAAGTGCTGGCCGGTGTCGGTGGATTCGCCGCCGCGGTCGCCCCGGACCTGTCCGGGATGAAAAACCCGGTGCTGGTGTCCGGAACTGACGGCGTGGGCACCAAGTTGAAGCTGGCCTTCGCCACGGGCATCCATAACACGATCGGGATCGACCTGGTCGCGATGTGCGTCAATGACGTGTTGACGACAGGTGCCCGCCCTCTGTTCTTCCTGGACTACTTCGCGACCGACCGATTGGACAAGGCAGTCGCGCTCCAGGTGATCGAGGGCATCGTCGAAGGCTGCCGCCAGTCGGGCTGCTCGCTCGTCGGCGGGGAAACGGCCGAGTTGCCGGGCTTTTACCAGAAGGGCGAATACGACCTGGGCGGTTTCGCGGTCGGCATCGTCGACCGGGCTGATCTGCTGGACGGGTCGAAGTGCCGGCCAGGCGATGTACTTATCGGACTGCCATCGTCGGGTGTCCATTCCAACGGCTTTTCGCTGGTGCGTCGCGCCCTGGACGAGCGCGAATTGTCGCTGGACACCGTCTACGAAGGTTTCGACAGACCGATTGGACAGGTGCTGCTGACGCCGACGATCATCTACGCTGACGCGGTCCGCGCCCTGCTGGGCACCGTGGACGTACACGCGATGGCCCACATAACCGGCGGCGGCATCGACGGGAACCTGCCCCGCGTGTTGCCGGCCGATGTGCGGCCGACCCTCCACCGCGCCGCGATCCCGAAAATGCCCATCTTCACGTTCCTGCGCGCTGCCGGGATTGACGACGACGAAATGTGGTCCGTGTTCAACATGGGCGTTGGCTACATCGTCGCGGTTGCCCCGGGGGAAGTCGATACCGCGATGGACACGCTGGCCGGGGTGGACCGGTCGCCGTTCGTCTTGGGTCGCCTTCTGGCCGGCGGCGGGGACGTGGAGTGGACGTGACCCAGGAAAGCATCCGAACCCCAATCGCCATCCTGATTTCTGGTCGCGGTACCAACATGGTCGCGATCCTGGATTCCGCCCGTGAAGGCCGGCTTTCGGCCGACGTGCGCGTGGTGGTTTCCAATCGCGCCGATGCCCCGGGCCTGGAACGCGCAGCCGCCATGGGCGTACCGATTGCGGTGCTGTCCCACAAGGACTTCCCCGATCGCGAATCGTTTGATCGGGCACTGGCCGATCTGGTCCAGGCCAGCGGCGCTCAGGTCGTCGCACTGGCCGGGTTCATGCGGGTGCTGACGCCGACGTTCCTGCGGCGCTTCCCCCAACGCGTTGTCAACATCCACCCTGCCCTGCTGCCGTCCTTCCCGGGTATCCACGCCCAACGTCAGGCCCTGGAATACGGCGTCAAGGTATCGGGCTGCACGGTTCATCTGGTCGACGAGGGCACCGATACCGGGCCGATCCTCGCGCAGGACGTGGTCCCTGTCCGCGACGACGACACCGAAGAAACGCTGTCTGCACGCATTCTCGAACTCGAAAATCGGCTTTATCCGGAGGCACTTGAAGCCTTCCTGGTTGGTGGGATGCGGCTTCAGGGGCGTCGGGCGATGGGTTCCGGCGGGGAAACGGCATGCTGAAAGGCACCTACGACGTCGTCATCGTGGGCACCGACCTGCCTGCGCTGGTATTCGGGGCACTGGCCGCCAAGAAGGGCTACCGCGTCCTGGTACTGGGCCACGGCGGAATGGAAAACACTTACGAATTCGAAGGATTTCGATTTGTTCGCCGCCCCAAACTGCTGTTCGGTTTCGGGGAATCGAACCCCATCCGTGAGGTGTTTCGCGAACTGGCGTTGGCCCCCGAAATGCGCAACCTGCCACGCCCGATGACACCTTCGTGCCACTTGGTGCTGCCGGATGCCCGGGTTGAATTGACGCACATCCGCGATATCCTGGACCGCGAGATCGAACGCGAGTACCCCGGCCGCCTCGCAGGGTTCAGGGACTTCACGGACCGCCTGGTCGAAATCGAGAAGATCCTGGAGCCAGTACTTCGCGACACCCCGAACCTGCCCCCAGCCACGTTCAGGGAATACATGGCATTCCGTCGCTATCGCAAAGGCGTAGCCCCTCTGCTGGCCAGCAAGGACAGCGACACACTGGCCCCGTTTGCTGATGCACCTCGCCTGCGCGCCTTGCTGGCGGCACCGGTTGCCGCGATGTCGGGCATCGCCCGCCCATGGGAAACGCCAATCCCGTTCATCCGATTGGCCAATCACCTGCAGCGCGGGTTGTTCCACGTCGAGTGGGGCGAAGACGCGTTGAAAGCGCTGTTCCTGGCTAGAATCCGTAGCAATTCCGGGGATGTGCGCGCCACGGACCACGTCGATCAACTGGTGCTGACGCGAGGGCGAGTGCGCGAGGTCGAAATCCAGGCACGGAACGAATCGGTCGGCGTCGGCATGCTGGTCGCGGGTACCGAACTGGGGCCCCTACTGGACCTGATCCCGTCCGCCTACGCTAAGCGTCGCTACGCTGCCCGGGTCGCCCGCCGGACGCCTTCTCACCACGGGGTGACTCTGAACATCGGCACCGACCGCGCTCTGCTGCCAGAAGGCATGGCCCAGGTCGTGTTCCTGGTCCAGGACCCCGGCGCGCCGCTGGATGGGACGAACCTGTTGACCATCCAGGTCGACCCGGCCATGGAACCATTCGAAGCACTCGAACCCGACCGCGTTGTTTTGGCGGTCACGGGCTGGCTGCCGGCGGACCGTTTTGACGGCGAAGCGGCATCGCTCCAGGCCTTTGCAGACGGAATGCTCGAACAAGTCAAGCGACTGGTTCCGTTTTTGGATTCTCGCCCGATGACCCTGTCACTGTCCTCGGTCCAGACCAGCCCGAAGACCGGACTGCCGATCGTCGATCCCTCGGGATTGATGACTCGGTTTGAGGGCACCCTCCCTCGCAGCCTCGACTTGATGACCTGGCCCGTGCGAACCGCTTACCGCAACCTGCTGAATCTGGGCGACGGCGTCGAGGGCCCGCTGGGCTTCGAGGGTGCGTTCGTATCGGCATTCATGGCGTACAACGTGCTGAAGGCGAAGATCCAACTTAAGAGCGTGATGTAGTCGCGATTCGATGATTGAGGCGCGTGGTGAACATGTCCCTCTGCAAGGTAGCGTCCCGTATGACCGGGTACCCCCGCGTGACCGAAGGCTTCGAACCGCGCTCCACCTTTGGGACGGGCGCTATTAGGGTGCTGGCGATTATTTCCTTCCTGTTCGCGGCAATCATGGTTCAATCGACCGCTCACGCACAGTCTCTGCCCGGCCCGGCCGCCGGCCTGCTGACCGAATTGCCGACTGACGGGTCCGCGCCCGGGCCCGAATCGGCCCAGGCCGTGGCCGTGCGCACGTTCACGCTGGACCAGGCCATCGACCATGCGATGACCCACAGCGGCGTCATCGCGGCGGCACGGGCCGACACCGACATCTTCGCGGCCAAGTTGGCCGCAGCGCGCTGGGAGCACTGGCCACACCTGACCTTCAGTTCGCTGTTGACCCCGATGGCGGGCCAACGCGGCGACCCGATGGTCGGCCGCACCGACACCAGCGAATGGGGCATCTTTACCAGGACCGAGATCAGCGGCTATCTGCCTCTGGTCACGTTCGGCAAGATCCATTACCTGAAGCAGGCACGCGCCCTCGGTGTCGACGTTGGCCGCACCCAGGAAGACATCGCTCGCGCCGAGGTCCGCTTCCAGGTCCACAAGGCATTTTTTGCCCTCTCCCTGGCACGCGAACTGTCGAGCGTGGTCCGCGAGGGGCGCGGGTATTTCGACAAGGCCAAGCGTCATGTCAGCAAACTTGAGCAAGACGACGACCCGTCGTTCGACCCGGTCGACAAGATGAAGATCCGGGTGTACGACGCGCAGGTCGAGCAACGGGACCTGGACGCCCGGCGAGCACTGGCGCTGGCGCTGGGACAAACGCGCAGAATGATCGGCGAAGATCCCCAGGGAGACGTCGATTTTGCGACCCGCCCGCCGGAACCCCTGGTGCCGCGAATGACAGTCGCACTTCCGGTAGCTATTGACGCAGCGACGGACTCGCGGCCCGAACTCGTTGCGCTGCGCCGGGGAATCGCGGCCCGGAAGGCTGAAGTCGCCGCACGTTGGGCCGCGTTCTTCCCGGACTTGGTGCTGGTGGGACGCTTCACCTACGGCTATTCGAACGTCACCGATGCCCAGGACAGCCCGTTCGCCAACGACCCGTTCAATTCCTATTCGGTAGGCGGAGGCTTGGCGCTACAGTGGGACTTTGAAATCGGCAAGAAGCGGGCCGAGTGGAAGGAAGCCAAGGCCCAGCAAGCTAAACTCCAGGCCCAGTTGGGCGACGCGGAACGTGCTGTCCGCCTGGAAGTCGAAAAACTGTTTCGCGAAATGGAGGACGCTCACGCGGTCCTCACGACGCAGGAGGACGCGTTACGCGCGGCGCGCGGCTGGGTGCTTGCCAAGACCGACCTGTACGAAAACGGTCTGTCGGAACTGCGGGACATCCTGGACGGCCTGGTCCAGTTCTTCTTGTCCCAGATGACGCATCTGCAGGCAATCTACGACTTCAACGTGTCGGTCGCGGCGCTTGAGCGGGCAACCGGCCTGGCACTTGTCCCCGGGCTTGGCGACGACGCCCTTAGGCCCGGCCGCGAATAGCAATGCATCATCCACGTCAAAGACAGATGCGCCCTTTGTTGAGGCGCAGATTGTGACACAGGAGGCGACAAGCATGCGACAAACGATTCGTTGGACCCTGACGGTAGCAGTGGTGATGATGGCCATGCCCGCAGCGGCCGCCAAACCGGTGGACGACCTGAAGGCCCTGGTGCAGGGCAAATACCAG
>CAZHDQ010000025.1:0-6308 GCA_964531595.1 uncultured Anaeromyxobacteraceae bacterium | reverse complement strand
ACCGACAAGACGACCCCAGACAAGGAATTGATGCGTGCCGGTCTGCGCAAGATCATGGATTCTTTCGTAGACTACAACGACCTTAGCCAGCGGACGCTGGTGAATCAGTGGGGTAAATTGAAGCCCGCCCAGCGAAAGGCTTTCGTGGCCGAGTTCAAGCAGATGATCCAGCGCACTTACATCCGGCGCTTCGACGGCGATGTTGAATTCACGATCGAATACCGGGGAGAACCCGAAACCGACGACAAGGGTGTCACGATGGTCGAGTCGGTCATCCGGGCCGGGCGGTCCGAGGTCCGCGTCGATTACGCTTTCCACCGCAAGGGCCAGACCTGGATGGCCCATGACGTCGTGATCGACGAGGTCAGCATGGTCCGCAACTATCGAAAGCAGTTCCACGACATCATCGGGAAGGAAGGTTTCGACGGCCTGATGGACAAGCTGATCAAGAAAAACCGCGACCAGGCGAATCAGTGAACCGTGCCCGCCCATTGCAATCCGATCCCCTGCCACCGTGCTAACATCGGCACTCCCACCGAGGGAGGGGGACGTGCTGGAACAACTATTTTATCCCAAACAACTGTTGCTAATCGGACTGTCCGAGAAGCCTGGAAACCTGGGCCGCAACATCGTCGTAAACCTGTTGGACTTCCGGTTCAACGGCGAGTTGTTCCTGATGGGGCGCGAGCCAGGGGTCGTCCTGGGCCACCGCATCGTGACCGCCTACGAGGATCTCCCCAACGGGATCGATCTGGCGGTCATGCTCGTTCCAGCGCGCACCGTTTCGGAACATATGGACGCATGCGGCCGCAAAGGGATCCGCCACGTCATCATCCAAAGCGGCGGCTTCCAGGAGCTGGGTGAAGAAGGCGTGGTGCTGGCACGCGGGGTCCTGGACACAGCAAGACGCCACGGCATCCGCGTTCAGGGCCCCAACTGCCTGGGCAATACGGTCACGCACGCGGGGCTTTGCACTACGTTCGTCCCCTGCCCGCCCTTGTGGCGCCAAGGCGGCGTCTCGATCATCACCCAGTCAGGCGGCGTGGGGCTTTCGGTTTTATTCGACATGGCTAGTGAAAACATTGGCTTATCCCAGTTCGCATCTATCGGTAACAAACTGGACTTGGACGAAACCGACTTCATCCAGGCGATGGCTTTGGACGATCGGGTTCAGACGATTGCGCTATACCTGGAAGGCATCGATCGAGGTCGCGCGTTCTTCGACGCGATCAAGCAGTGCGACAAGCCCGTACTGGTCATGAAATCCGGGCAGACGGAGGCCGGTTCGCAGGCCGCCTTCAGCCACACCGCGGCCGTCGCAGCCGACGACGCGGTCCTGTCGGCCGCCATCGATCAGGCCGGCGCAATCCGCGTGCGTGACACTGCCGAATTGATTGCCCGGATGAAGGGACTCCAGATGCCGCGCGTCAAGGGCAACCGATTGGCCGTGATCAGCCGCACCGGAGGCCACGCGGTGATCGCAGCCGACGCCGCAATCCGGCAGGGATTCGTACTGCCCCCTATCCCACCCGATTTCCTGAGTAAAGTTCAAAGCATGCACAATTCAGCCCTCATCAAGCCTCGCAATCCGCTGGATCTGGGGGACCTGTTCGACTTCAACCTGTACGCCGAGATCATGGAAGCCGCTGCGGCCGCCCCAGACATCGACGCGGTGCTGTTCATGCATGAATACCTGGCAGACGCCAGGCGGCACGAATCGCGGCAACTAATCCCCAGGGCGGAAGAACTGGCTAGGCAGCACGGCAAGCCCGTCGCGGTCGTACTGTTCACCGACGGCCAGGAATCAGCGTATCTGAAAAAGAAATACGACTACCCTTTCTTCACATCCGTGGAATCGGCGCTGCTGGGCCTGGGCGCATCGCTGCGCGTGGTCGAAGGACAAAAGCGACGGTCGACAACGCCCCCGCTCCCTGACGATGCGATCCGCGCCGCAGCCGACCTAATCCGAGAACACACGAAGGCCGGTCGCAAGACACTGCTCGCCGAGGGCTACGAGGTGCTGTCCGCGGCGGGCATCCCGGCAGCCCCCAGCACGCTGGCCCGTGGTCCAACTGACCTGGCAGGTATCGGAAAATTCCCAGTCGTGGCCAAGGTGATCAGCGCGCGCGCGGTCCACAAAAGCGACGCCGGCGGCGTTGTTTTAGGCATTCGCGATGCATCCGGATTGGCGTCGGCATTCGCAGACCTGTCGGGGCGCTTCGGTCCGTTCGGGGACGGCGAAGGAGTGCTGGTCCAGCCGATGGCGGCACCGGGCGTCGAGATGCTGGTCGGAGGGCTACGTGACCCATCCTTCGGCCCAATGGTCGTCGTAGGCCTGGGCGGTGTGCTGGTCGAGGTACTGCGCGACACTTCGATGCGTCTGGCCCCTATCGGGCCCGACGAGGCCAGGGCGATGGTGGCATCACTGCGTGGGGCACGGGTGCTGGATGGCGTGCGTGGACGCCCTCCGGCGGACGTGGACGCGTTGGTCGAGCTGATCGTCCGACTGTCGCTGTTGATGGCCGAATGCCCCGATATCGCCGAACTTGACATGAATCCGGTGATCGTCGGCACGCATGGGGCTTCCGTCGTGGACGTGCGGATCGCGCTCAACGCCCGATCCTGACAGTTGCCGGGTTCCTGGCGGCCGTTCAGTAGATTTTCACGACGTCGCAACCCGGGTAGTAGTGCTTCAAGATCCGCTCGAAGTCCTGACCTACCTGCGCCCGACCGATAGCCCCTACCTGGCACATGCCGACCCCGTGGCCAAAGCCGGCGCCCCGGAACCGGAAGGCCGGCCTGCCATTTTCGACGGTGTGGTCAAACACGAACAACGAGCTACGCAGGCCGCCCAGAACCTTGCGAATCCGCAACTCCGGCTGCAATACGACCGAACCCGACGCCCCAACCACCTCCAACCGCGTGATGCGGCCGGATACCCCGCGTTCCAGGATCTTAAGATCGCGCACCTCGCCAGGATCCGTATTCGTGTGCCCAATGACACCCGAGCGTACCTCGTCAATACCGACCGTCTTGTTCCAGCGGTAACTTTCCTTACCGTAACGCGTCGACCCACAAAATGCCGCCGGCGGCCGATCGATGAACGCGGCGACCCCAGCCTCGTCGATCCCGTTCGGGAATACAGTTATCCCATCGGGCACATCGGGTACGCCAGATAGATACGGATGGCCCGCTCCCTGCCAGACCAGCCCACCGGATTCAGTGTGTCCACCGCAATTGGACGAATAGACCGAATCGACCAGCCCGTTTTCGAAAAACGGCATCCGCCCCCGCGTCTCGTCGACCGCGCGACTGGTCCGCGGGTTCTCGCGGCCCATGCCCTTGTAGACTTGGCAGTGGACGTCCGCGCACACCATGTAAGGGTCCGCAGTGTGCCGGTTGCCCAGTTTCGCGAACAGCTCGCTGCGGGCGCAGGTCGCCTGGACCTTCAACGCCTCCATGGGCGAATCGACGTAGATTTCGGAAGGCACCAGCCCTTTGAGCATAGTTTCCGCGTCCACCGAATTGACCGCCGCCAACCGACCGTTACGGTCCGGCGTCAAAATGACGTGCCCCCGATAGCGCCGGTCCTCGCGACCATGCCACGCGAAGCCCTTGCCGAATTCGACTTGGTGGACCTGGATGACGCCCGATTCGGGAGCGACCGCCACCATCCCTGGGAACGCCATATCGACCGCCTGCCCATCGCAACGCACACGGACAACCCCGTCGGGGCGCTCGACAACTTCCTCGAAATCTTCGAGCGTCGCGACACCACTACTCGCCGCAAGTTCCGCCCGCCGCACGCGCGCCGCGGCCTCGTCGGCGAACGGCCTGTCCTCGACCAGCGTTAGCGTACGATTATCGAGCACCCGTCCGAAGAACCCGAACACACTGCCCTGTTCGAACGTGCGCACAGCGATACCGCGCGCCTCCCAGGCATCCCAGGCACGTCGAACCGCGTCCAGGTCACGGGCGGCGACTCGGTCCAGCGCCACCCAGTGACGCACCTGGGCCGCCCGACCGTTTTCCAATGACGCGGTACAATTCACCTTGCCCCGCCCCAGTGTCACGCGCGGCCCGCCCTCGTCTTCCGACAAAAACGTCAGTGGGCCCGCGGACGAAAACCGGATCGACGACTCGCCTTCCATGATCAGGACTGTCACTATCGGCACGTGGTCCGCAGTAAACAAGAACTTTGTCGCGTACAGCAAGGCTGTCCGGTCCTGACGGGTCAAATCCTCGCCTTCGCCCGGCATCGCGAACGCTGTCTGCGTTGCAACAAGGGTCGCAAGCACAACGAGGATGTACAGTGGGTGGTGGGCTAACAAGAAGAACCTCCCTCGCCGCTACACTAAAGACGGCGCCCGATTCTGACCGTGTTGACGGGGCATTGTCAAAGCGCGATTCGACAAATCACCCCTGGACCGCAAAGACGAATCCTGGCCAAACCGGGGGGTTCTGGATGGTGAGGACCAGGATAACAACTTGCCGGGAGGAGTAAGGCCCCGGATACGCAGAGGGCGCCCGAAGGCGCCCTCGCGTGCCGGTGGAAGGAACAGAAGGATTACTCGGTCTCGTTGTCGAAGTACATCGCCGAGGCGCTGACTGCGGAGCATTCAGCGTACTGGGCCTTGGGGTCACCGAACATCAGGCGCTGGAAGGTCGACATGTCATTGTCGCAGTCCAAGTCGGCGTGCGCATTGGCCGTCGCCTGGGCGGTCTGCAGAACCTGACCGTTGGACGCGAAGCTGTAGACGAAGTAGGCCTGGTCAGTCATCTGGAAGGTCAACGCGGCCCACGTCTTGGTGTTCCAAGCATCCGAGTTCGAGTCGCAGCGGCCGTCAGCGTCGACGTCCAGGGTGGAGTCGCAGCAGGTGTCGCCGGGAGTCAGGCCTTGGGTCGTCGGGAACTGGCAATAGATCTTGGAGCCAGTGGCGGCAACGCGAGGCGTCGTGTAGTACGTCGACGCGCCCTTGACGATCTTGTCCAATTCGTCGACGGCTTCCGTCGTCTTGGCGCGCCGCATGTACTTGATGAACGCGGGCACCGCGATGACGGCCAGGATGCCGAGGATGGCCACGACGACCATCAACTCGACGAGCGTAAAGCCCTTGAAGTTGAACTTACGAAAACGAGCCAGCATGGTACCCTCCTTACGTAACTTTAAGGCCGCCCGACCTCGAGCAGCACCCTGCGAAAACGCCCGCTCTCTTTGGAGCCACGTCCCGTTCGCGGGTTAGGCTACTGCAATCACCGTGCCAAGCACGGTTTACCCGAATTTGTTGTGATTATTCCTTTTCGGGCCGGTCTCAGAACGCCTGAGGGACAAAAAGGGCCAGCCAGAGTGACAAGAATTGTCAGTGGTCGTCCACTAACCGGCTAGTCGGTACGACGCCTTTCCTTCCCCGCGCGCCTCGGGCATGATCGCGGCAGGATCGCGAGGGACACGCCATGAAACTGGCCGTAATCGGTGGAGGCTCGACCTACACACCCGAACTTTTCGAAGGGCTGATCAAGCGGGCTCAGGAACTAGGGCTACACGAAGTGGTGCTGCACGACATCGACCCGGATCGCCTGGGCCCGGTGGTAGGATTTTGCCGACGGATGGCCGCGGCCCAGGGCGCGAAGTTTTCCACCCGCGAGACGCTGGACTTAGACGACGCCGTGCGGGGCGCCGCTTTCGTGGTCCTCCAGATCCGGGTCGGCGGGCAGGCGGCACGCCACCGGGACGAAACGATCCCGCTGGCCCACGGACGGATCGGCCAGGAAACAACCGGTGCCGGTGGCTTCTGCAAGGCGCTGCGGACCGTTCCCCAGGCGTTGCACATCGCTAGCCGGGTGCGCATGCATGCGCCAGGCGCGTGGATCATCAATTTCACTAATCCGTCTGGACTGGTCACGGAAGCCCTGCTGCGCTTCGGCAAGGTCCAGACAGTGGGCCTGTGCAACATCCCGATCGAAATGCGGATGCAGGCAGCCAAGATTTTAGACGTGAATCCGGACCTTATCGAACTGGACTATGCGGGATTGAACCATCTGGGGTGGATCCGAGGCGTACGGGTCGCCGGCAACGACATCATGGAACAGGTGCTGGCGTTTTTCACGGGCAGCGACGGACCGGTCAACATCCCGGACATCGACTATCCGCCGGGTTTCATCGCCGCGCTAGGCATGATCCCTTCGCCTTACCTGCGCTATTACTATGCCGAGGATCGCGTGCTGGCCGAGTTGCTGGCCCAGGAAAAAACGCGAGCCCAGGTGGTGATGGAATTGGAGGAGCGCCTTTTCGCGATCTATCGCGACAC
>CAZHDQ010000024.1:0-13640 GCA_964531595.1 uncultured Anaeromyxobacteraceae bacterium | reverse complement strand
GTGTGGCCCCGGCGACGGGGCGGTGGTTGTGGATGTGCGGATTCGGTGTCAGCCGGGCTGGCCTTGCCTTGGAGGAAAAGGGTGAACGAAAATCGGCTGGAACACGACATAGGCGCGGCTGCGCTCGTGTCAAACCTCAGGATCGCTTGGATTTTATGGGGCGCCCTGCTTGGCTCCGTCGTGCTGTGCGGCGTTTTGGGGGGCGTGTTTCGAGGAATTGCCTCGCCGGAGGGGGGCGTGGGTTCACTGACGACGCCGTTGGTGATGACCGGGTTCTTCATGGCTATGAGTGGGGGCTTGGTGTTCCGGCGGATCCATCGAGACGTGCCGTCGGAGCCGGCGCCGGGACAGTCGCGGGTCACGGTTGACCCGTCACGGGTACGCCGGAGCCTGGGCATGGCCATCTTGGCATGGGCGCTGTTCGAAGGTGCCGGAGTCGTTGGCTTGGTGCTTGCCCTGCTGGGCGGCAAAGGCTGGCCGATGATCGTCCTCGGTCTTGGCCTGTTGGCGATACATCCCCCGCGACGGGCCTTGTTTTTTGGCAATTCGGGTCCAGCCTGATCGATCCAGGGGCCGGCGCGGGGCGCTTTGACACGCAGATCGCCATCTGCTAGCTTCGGGCGGCCCGGGACGGTCCGTTCCGGCCTGCCTGGAAGGACGGTTCATCGTGGTTGCCGGCATTGGGGTCGACATCGTGGTCGTGGACGACTTGCGGCGCAGGATCGAGCGCTCGCCGGGCCTTGAGGAACGCGTGTTCGACCCGGCTGAATCGGCTTGGTGTCGAAAGATGGCCGATCCATGGCAGCATTTCGCAGCACGATTTGCGGCCAAGGAAGCCGTGATGAAGGCCCTGGGGACCGGATGGTCCGGCGGGGTCGCTTTCCAAGACATCGTGGTCGTGCGCGACGGTGACGGACCTCCGGTCGCGATGTTGAAGGGCGAGGCCGGCCGACGGGTAGAGGCGGCTGGCGGGAAAATGTCGATTTCGCTGTCCCACGCGGGCGGGACGGCGATTGCATTCGCGGTGTTCGAAACCGGGGAGGAGCGGGCATGAGCGTGGATCGGGAACTCAACGACGAACTGAAGCGGATCCTCATCGACGCGCTGAACCTGGACGGGGTCACGCCGGAGACTATCGAGGACGACGCACCGCTATTCGGCGAGGGCCTTGGCCTGGATTCGATCGACGCGCTTGAGATCGCGATGGCGATCGAGAAGCGTTTCCAGATCAAGGTCCAACCTGACAAGGAGACCAAGAAGTACTTCTATTCCATTCAGACCCTCGCCGACCTGATCCAGGAACGTCGGGCCGGCTGAGGCGCCGACCCTGCAAGCCTGGAGGTCGTCCGGCATGAGCGAGCGTGCTCCCGAGTCCGGTCCTCGGGAGGGGCTGCAGACCGCCCGAACGCCGGGAGTGCTCCGGCGGTTAGGGGGCGTGGTCCTGGCGGTGCTGTTCGCTGCATATCCCTTCCTGGTTTACGTGGCGTTGACCCGCCTGGGGGCAAGGGGTGCGGGGCTACTTGTGGTGGTGGCCCTGCTGCTGTACGGCCTTCGGACCCGGCTGTTCGCCCGCCAGGGGTTTAGGACGATCGTATTCCAGGCCGGCGGCGTCGTGCTGCTGGCCGGGGCGACCGCCGTGTCTGGACACCAGGCCTTCCTGCTGCAATTACCGGTACTTATCAGTTTGTTCATGGGTGTGACGTTCGCAGTGACCTTGGTGCGCCCACCGCCGATGATCGAGCGCTACGCACGGATGGTGGAAGCCGACTTGACGCCCCCCGAGGTGCGGCACTGTCGCGTCGTTACGTGGGTGTGGCTGGGGTTTTTCGCAGTCAACGCGATGGTGGCGGAATGGCTGGCGCTGCGCGGCGACCCGGCGACCTGGGCATTGTACGCCGGCGGGGTCGCGTATGGGCTGATGGGGTTGTTGTTCGCCGGCGAGTACGTCGTGCGCAAGGCGCGTTTCGGCCGTTTCGGGGACCACGTCCTGGACCGGTTCCTTGGGTGGGTTCTGTCGGCACGCAACTGGCGGGGGATTGCGCATACGCTGGTGTTCTACACGCTCCATGCACTCAACACTTTTCCGTTTCTTTTGGTGTGGGGGATCCCCTTGTGGCTGGTGACCCGCGTGTACCCGCGGGCAATTCGCGTCATGTACGTTTACACACGCTGGTTTTACCGTGTGCTCGGCCGGGGGTTGGCCGTGACCGGGGCCATCCGGATCGCACCGATAGAGGGGGTCGAACGGCTGCGGCGTGGCGGACCGATGGTTGTAGTCGCGAACCACAGGACGCTGCTGGACGTGCTGATCCTGATGGGCGAGATTCCGGATGCGTCGTGCCTGGTCAAACCGTTCGAGCGGCCGCCTGGGGACACGGATCGCCACGTGATGCCGGCGTTCTGGCGGCCCTTCATCCGGTGGCCGTTTTCGATGCTTGGCTACATCCCTATGCCGCCTGACTGGAATAATCGTGCGGCGATGAAGGAAACGTTCGATCGCTGCCGCGAGACGTTGGCAGCGGGGCGGCCGATGGTGATATTCCCCGAGGGGACGCGGTCACCGACCGGGGAATTGCTGCCGTTTCGGGACTTTCCGTTCAGACTAGCTTTGGATGCTGGGGTGCCGGTCGTGCCGGTGTTCTTGCACACACAGGTCCGCTTCATGCCGCAAGGCAGCGAGACGATTCGTGCCTCCGAGCGTTGCGTGTTCCGGTTCCGTGTCCTTCCGGAACTGACGGGTGGCCGAGGGACGCGCGCGGCGGACCTTTCCTTCGAAACGAGGCGCCGCTTCATGAAACTGTTGGCCGATGCCAACCGGGAATGGGGCTACCGGGAGTGAGGCCAGGGGCGGCCTTGGGCGACTTGCAGGCCAGTCAGTCTGCCAGCGCGTCAACGACCCGCTGCAGCGATGCTGGGTCGCAGGCGGAATAGATTTGGTAAGCCGTTGCGTCGGGCCAAATGCGTCGCAGGGTGCCTCGCAGGACCTTGCCAGGCCCGACCTCGACGAAGCGGTCGACGCCGTCGGCGATCAGTCCCCTAACCGTTTCCACCCAGCGGACCGGGCTGCGCAATTGGGCGATCAACGCGTCGCGCACCGTTTCGCTGTCAAGGGCCGGTGCCCCAGTGACGTTCAGGTACAGTCTGCGGACGGGAACGGACAGCGTTACACCAACCAGCGCCTCTCGCAATACAGATTCGGCCGGGCGCATCAGTTCGCTGTGCCACGCGCCCGATACCGGCAGTGGAACGCAGCGGGCGCCCAGTGCCTCGAAATGCGTCGTGGCTAGGTCCATCGCGACCGAAGTGCCCGACACCACGACCTGATCTGGGGCGTTCAGGTTAGCGACGCAGCCTTCCGAGCGGGGCATCAGTTCGGCCATCGCTGCGACCACATCGTCGGCGTCCAGCCCGACGATTGCGATCATCGTCCCAGGGGACTTCCGGGCGGCGTCGTCCATTGCGCGTCCACGGGTGGCGGCCAGACGGATCGCGTCTTCTGGGGAAAACACTCCCGCGGCCGCTAGAG
Organism: uncultured Anaeromyxobacteraceae bacterium; assembly: GCA_964531595.1. Taxonomy (GTDB): domain Bacteria; phylum Myxococcota_A; class UBA9042; order DTJE01; family DTJE01; genus DUVQ01. The sequence continues at coordinate 10,114 of CAZHDQ010000024.1, read as the reverse complement.
CAGCATACTCCCCCAAACTGTGTCCCGCGACTGCCCAGGGTTTTACGCCGCGCGCCTCCAGCCAGGCAAGGCAGGCAAGATTCACTGCCGTAATAGCCGGTTGGAGCACACGCGTTTGCGATAGCGCTTCAAACGGGCCGCGCAGCACCAGCGTATTCAGATCCTCGCCCGCCGCCAGGGACGCAGTATCCAGCAGGGCTTGGGCCCGCTCGTCCCCACGGAACAGTTCCTGGCCCATGCCGACAGACTGCGACCCCTGGCCAGGGAACAGGAAGGCGATCTTGTGTCCGTTCATCGCGACCTCATGAAACCGCGGACGACATTCCGCCGTCCACGACCAGTGCCTGCCCTGTGATGTAGGTGGCGTCGTCCGAAACCAGGAACAGTGCGGCCGCCGCGGCCTCGTTTGCCTGTCCGAACCGCTTCAGCGCGATGCGCTCGACGTGCTGACGCCGCACTGGGGTGGGGATCACCGCCGTCATATCCGTTTCGATGAACCCGGGTACCAGGCAGTTAACCCGGATGCCCCTGGGCCCTAGTTCGGCGGCCAGTGCCCGGGTGAACGCGAGCACGGCCCCCTTGGACGCACCGTAGGCGGCCTGCCCAGCGACCCCGGCAATGCCCGACACGGACGCTACATTAAGGATCGTGCCGGCCTTGCGCGCCAGCATGTGGCGCACCACCGCACGGCACCAGTGGTAGGTGCCCTGGACGTTGGTAGCCATCACGCGGTCCCAGTCTTCGGGCGGCGTCATCGCAAACAGGCGGCTGATCGACACGCCCGCGTTGTTGACCAGGATGTCCACGCGTCCTTCGCGGGCCAAGATGTCCGCTAATGCGGCGTCCACCGCGTCGCGATCGCGGCCGTCGCACTGCATACCCCGGGCCTGGGAGTATTCGGCCTCGAGTTGCTCTGCTGCGTCCGCATCGCGGATCCACGTGAACACCACACGAGCGCCTTCCGCGACGAAACGCTGCACTATGGCCCGTCCGATACCACGACTGCCGCCGGTGACAATGGCGACGCGGTCCTTCAGATTATTCGCCAAGCGACCTCCATCCATTAGCGAATACAGAGCAGGAATCGGCCGGCGCTCGTCAGATCTCGTCCAGTCGGACCATCAGGCTTTTTGGTACGAATGGCGGCATCGACAGCGATACGGCCTCCAGTTCACGACCCTGGTGGCGCACGATCAGGTCAAGCCCGGCATAGGCGAAGGGGCATGCAACACGAGCCAGTCCGATTCTGCGGTTCATCGTGTACGACCAGCCAGTCGTGATCACGCGCCCGACTGGCTCGCCGTCCAGCAAAACCTCGTCGCCGCCTTCCATGCCGTCCATGCCGGAAGCCAACGCTATGCCCAGCGACTTATGGTTGATGCCTGATTGGCGTCGCGCCAGAATCGCGTTCCTGCCGATAAACGTGTCCTTCGCGAAATCGATCATCCACTGGAGGCCCAGTTCTAGAGGGTCTCCGATGATGCGGCCCTCGCGGTGGACATTGAAGAAGCGTCCGTCCAGCCGTAAATCGTCATGTACGTCCAGGCCGATCGGTGCGATGCCATGGCGGGCGCCGGCGTCCAGCAGTCGGTCCCACGTGGACGCAGCGCGGGCCGCGTCCACAACCACCAAATAGCCGAACTCGGCGGTCTTGCCGGCGCGGATCAGAAATGTCGGGCCATCCAGGTCGTGTGGTTCAATCGAAAGGTACGGCATACCCAACACGTCGCGCCCGAACAGGTCGCGCGGCGCGCCCCAAGCCGTCGGTCCGTCCAGGGACAGCACGGCCAGATCGTCGGTCACGTTCGCCAGACCGCTGTCTGGCCGGCACATCAAGGCGTCAACCGCGTCGGTCGGGGCGCAGGTTTCGGCGAGTACCAGCAGATCCTCGTCGTCGCAAGCGACGTACACGTCAGCCAGGATCCTCCCGTCGTCCCCGGTCAGCAGAGTGTGCAGTACGCGGCCGAATCGCAGGTTGGCGACGTTGCCGGTCAGGGTCTCGTCCAATGGGTACAGGGCGTCGTCAATGCGGCCTCGGTACTTAAGCATGTGCGAAAAGTCGGCCAAACCGACCTGTTCGCGGACAGAGCGGTATTCGGATTCCCGCTTGCCCAAAGCGGAACACGCCTCGAATCCGTCACGAATGGTGAATTGACCGCCGGCTGCGGCAAGGCGACTGTGTAGCGGTGAAGCCCGACTCATGCGTCGCCCTCCGCAGTGGTTCGCCCGACCCCCAGGGCCAGCAGGTAGTCTACGATTGCGTTGATCGAGCGAAGCACGCTGACGTTGCCCTCCTCGACACGGACGCCGAATTCTTGCTCGATACCCAGGACGACCTCGAGGGCGTCCAGCGAGTCCAGGCCCAGACCGGAACCCAGCAGCGATACGTCCTCGTGGAGGTCGTCGGGGAGGTAGGGCAGCGACAGACGGGCGATCAGGTCTTCCTTGACGCGCCGAATAAGGTCGGCTCGGACCGTGATGCGCTGTTGTGTCGCCGTGTTCATATCCCGCCTGCGAAACGGGCCCGGATCCGGGACCGAATCTGATCGGCGGAATGATACTCATTTTGATACAAAAGGCAAGCCGGGACAGGCCCTGCCACGTTGACAAGGGGCGGGCCCTCCCCGATACTCGGGCGTCCTTTACGTACCGTGGACCAGTGTCGAATTCACCGATTTTCATTCTTGCCTTTGGCACCGTCAGCGCCCTGGGTGCGAGCGTAGCCGAGACGTCGCGTAACCTGTTTGCTTGCCGGTCGGGGTTGAGCCTACGATCGACTGTGGTGCCCGACGCACCCTCGCCTGTGGGCGAGGTTTCCGGTCTGCTGCCGGCACTGCCGGACGCGCTTTCGCCCTGGGACAATCGTGCTAATCGCCTGCTGGCGATGGCGTTGGTCCAGGTCATGCCGCAACTGGAACGCGTGCGGGATGTGTTTGGGCCCGCACGGGTCGGAGTCGTCATTGGGACCAGCGCTTCGGGCAATACGGACCTGGAATACGTGCTCGCCGCAGGAGGCGCGGCGAACTACGACTACCACAGGCGCCAGGCCTTCGGGTCCTGCGCGACCGTCGCGGCTCGGTTGGCTGGTGTCGCCGGACCTGCATATGCGGTATCGACGGCCTGTTCGTCCGGGGCGAATGCGATGATATCTGCGGCGCACCTGATTCGGTCGGGCGTGTGCGACGCCGTAGTGGTTGGCGCGACCGACGCATTGTGCCGGACCACCGTGTTCGGGTTTCAGGCCCTGGGGGTCACCGACCCGGGTGTCTGCCGGCCGTTTGACGCCGACCGGCAGGGTCTGAACCTGGGCGAGGGGGCGGCAGTGTTGGTCGTCGCACGCGGCCGACCCGACGCCTTCACCGGCGGCACCGAACTGTTCCTGGCGGGTTGGGGAGCGTCGTCCGAGGCCCACCACATGACGCAGCCAGACCCCGAAGGCGACGGATCCGCCCGGACGATGGCAGCGGCGCTGGCATGCGCCGGGTTGGTGCCTGGGGATATCGGCTACCTGAATCTGCACGGCACCGCCACACCCCAGAACGATACGGCCGAGGCGCGGGGCGTCGCCAAGGTGTTCGGCACGGCGACTAATGCTGGATCCACCAAAGGCTACACCGGACACACGCTGGGTGCGGCGGCGGCGATCGAGGCCGTGGTCAGCCTGATCGCGCTGTGCGAGGAACGCCTGCCGCCGAACCTGAACCTGTTGCGCAAGGACCCAGACGTGAACATCGACCTACTGGATAAGGTGACTCCGGTGCCCGGTATTCGGTATGCGTTGTCGAACTCGTTTGCGTTCGGGGGCAACGACACCAGTCTGATCTTCGGGGTGCGGCGATGAACGACGTGCGTATCATCGCCACCGGCGCGGCGTGCAGCGTCCCGGGCCTACTCGAGCAGGGGACCTGGGATGTTCCATTCACTCCCGTGGACATGGCGTCCCACTACGAACCACTCGCCGACGAATTCGTCCCGCGCAACACGAGGCGCCGCATCAGTCGGTTGATTGCGATGGCCCTGTTCGCGACTCGGGATGCGGGCGGTCTGGATGCGCCCGCCGGAGCGCCGCTGCTGTTTGCTTCCGCCAACGGGGAAATCAACACCATCGGTGCGATTCTAAGGTCGCTGCTGTCTGACGCGCCATCTGTGTCGCCGACGGCGTTCCACAATTCTGTCCACAACGCGGCACCGGGGTACTGGTCCATCCTGGCGAAACGCCTTGCGGCGACTTCAACGATCTCGCAGGGACCTCTGTCGTTCGAATTCGCCCTGCTGGAGGCTTGGTCGCGCATGGGGGCCGGCGAGGCGGACGTGTTGGTGTGCGCGGGGGACGAGGCGATCGAGTCCGCCGACTGGGCCGATCCCGGCCACTGCACGCACGACTTTTGTGGCGCGCTGCGGCTGTCGGCCACGCTCGGTGACATCGAGGCAGCGCGACTGCTCGCGGTTCGCTTTCTGCCGCGCGGCGGCGGCTGGGATGCGATGGTCGCTGGCTTGGCCCGGGAGTTCGCGCCGGATGCCGTTGTTGTAGGAGAACCGCACCTGTCCGGGGCCGCGCTTCTGGACGCCAGGCACCCGATGGCGGGGTTGGCGTGCCTACTGCGCTTCGTCCGGGCACCCGGCCCCGCGGGCACGCTGCTTCTGGCGCGTCGCGGCCCGGACGGCGGCATCGCAATCGTTGCATCTCGGGGGGCTCATGGCTGATCCGTTGCCGGACATCGTCGACTTGATCCCCCACCGTGGTCGGATGCGGTTGCTGGATCGCGTCATTTCGGTTGAGGGCGGCGCGATGGTCGCCGAGGGGATCGTTCGCGACGACAACCCCTTCATGCGGGACGGTTCGCTGGTGTCTGCTGCATTGGTCGAGTACATGGCGCAGGCGATGGCTGCCCTGGTCTCGTGGCAGCATGGCGATCCGGTGCCTAAAATGGGCTACCTGGTTGGCGCGAAAAGTGTCGTATTCGCGCCTTGCGTCGCCACCCCAGGGGCCGTTGTGAAAGCCACGGTGCGTCAGGAGGCGGTCCTGGGGGACTTCGCGGCGTTCGACGGAGTCGTTACGGTCGACGGTATGGTCGCATGTCGCGGGAACCTAAAGGTGTTTCGCGTCCAGGAGGAAGCGACATGAAGCGTGCCCTGGTGACGGGTGGCAGTCGCGGGATTGGGCGGGCCGTGGTGCTGGAACTGGCGTCGAGGGGCATCGATGTGCTGGTCAATTACCGCGAGCGTGCTGATGCCGCCGATTCGGTCTGCCGAGAGGTTGTGGCAGCCGGCGGCCGTGCGACCCCGGTGGGCTTCGACGTGACCGACCCGGACGCCGTCGCAGCGGCCTTGGCACCCTGGCTGGCAGCGCCAGAGGGCATCGACATCCTGGTCAGCAACGCGGGCGTCACGGCCGACGGACTGTTCGTAGGCATGGAACCGGACGCTTGGCACCGCGTGCTGGCGACCAGTTTGGACGGGTTCTTCCATGTGGCCCGGCCCTTGGCTCGGGCCATGGCGCGCAAGCGTTGGGGGCGCATCGTCGTGGTGTCGTCGGTTTCGGGCATCCGGGGCAACCCGGGCCAGGTCAACTACTCGGCGGCCAAGGCTGGCCTGATCGGGGCGACCAAGGCGCTGGCGCGAGAACTGGCGGCCCGCAACGTGATCGTCAACTGCGTCGCGCCGGGACTGATCGACACTGACATGTCTCGGGATGCGCCCGAGTCGTTGTTGGCCGGCGTTCCGATGCGACGGATCGGGCGGCCGGACGAGGTCGCGCGCGTGGTTGCCTTCCTGTGCGGCGACGACGTAACCTATCTGACCGGCCAGGTCATCGCGGTCGACGGCGGGTTGACCTGAGAACCTGTTAAAAAATCGGGCCCGTCGCCAGGTGCTCGGGAGGCATTGACGTGGTTGCCCGCTCATAAAACGTTCGATGCTGGCTGTTCCTCCTCGATTTTTCGTTCCAGCAGATCCAGTATAGTCGTCCACGGTTCTCGAACGGATGCCCCATGTTTCGCGCTCATACCCTGCTGCCGGTTCTACTAATCCTGACGTGGATGGGTGCGTCCTGTGCGGGGGCCGGGGCCGAAATCGCAGATGTACCCTCCCGGGACGGCGTGGCACTTGATGCTGGGGATGTCTGCGTCCCGGATTGCGATGGCCGTGCTTGTGGCGACGACGGTTGCGGCGGCACGTGTGGCGACTGCGCCGATGGTGACGAGTGCCTTGGCGGGGCCTGCGAACCTGTCTTGACGGCGTATCCGAATGCGTGTCTGGGGCCCTGGCAACCCAGCGCTCCCGACTGCGGTGCGGTGAGGCGCCAGGGATGCTGCGACGACTCCAGCCGTGTCGTCTGGTGCGAGCGGGGTGCCCTGTTCTGTGTTGATTGCGCCGGCGGGCAGAAGGGTGCGTGCGGCTGGAAGGATCGGCCTCTGTTCGTCGGCTACGATTGTGGTGGCGATGGGGCTGACCCTCGGGGCCTGTTCCCGCAAGACTGCGGTGTCGCGTGCGTTCCCGATTGCCTGAGCGGGGTCGGTGGCGCGCGTGAATGCGGCGACGACGGTTGCGGCGGCCGTTGCGGGGAATGCGACCCGGAATGGTTGTGTACCGAGGCCGGCGTGTGCGAAGCCCCCCCGGGCGGCGTCGTACAGGGGTATCTGGAGTACGAGGCCCGGCAGCCGGTGCTCGACGAACAGACAGGCCCCGAGCTTGATCCGGTGCCGGTTGTGCTGCCGGCCTCTGGATTGCCCGTCACGGTGTCGGATGTGGCGGGCGCGGTCGTGGGTGAGGCGGTCGTCGATGCCGACGGGCGTTTCCGCGTGCCGCTGTCCAGGCCCTTGGCAGCAGGCGATTCCCTGGTGTTTGCGGCCGTCGGTCCCGGACCGGCCGGTCCGCTGTTTGCGATCCTTCGACCCGAGTCTGGCGGGGCAGTCAAATCCGTTGACCCGCCAGCCTGGGCGTGGTCGCACGGTCTGGACGGACTGGACATCGGCACGGTCCGATTGACCGAAGCGCAGGGGTCCGGTGCGGTCCACGCGTTTCGGTTGGTGTCGTCGGCGATGGAGGTCATTGTCGACGGGATGGCGGGTGGCGACGCGACCCAGGTCGAGCCGCTGGCGGTGCTGTGGGCACCCGGCGTTTCGTGGGACTGCGGGTACTGTTTCGCCGCCGGCGTGCCCCAGATTCCGGCAGAAGGCGTCCACTTGACCGATTCGGTGTTCTTGGACGGCCACCCGGAAGGGTCCTCGGCGTGGGGCGCGGCTGCGGTTTTGCACGAGGTTGGCCACAGCGTGCTCAAACACCTTTCGCGCAACGATTCGATCGGCGGCAGCCATGTGTCGGGGGACCTCCTCATCCCGCCGTTCGCCTGGGCCGAAGGCTGGACGAATTTCTTCGGGATCTCGACCCACAGTCGCTTCCTGGGGGCTCCGGATGCCCGCCTCTGGGCGATCGTGTTCGGGGCTTCTGGTACGCGGGTCGCGTTTTGGATGGACTTCGCCCACGGTCAAGGGGCGGCCAAGAACACGATCCTTCCTGATTCCGATGCGGGCATGGATCAATCGCTGGACGAACGGTGGGTCACCCGGGCTCTCTGGGAATTGTGGGATGGCGGCGATGTCTTCGATTCGGGGATCGAGGACGGCTGGCTACTGGGGACCAACGCGATGGCAAGGGCCCTGGTTTCTAAACGGGTGCTGCGGATGGACCGCGGTTATGCTGGGACTGACCTTGTGGATTTCATTGATGCGCTGGTCTGCGATGATTTTGACCGTGCGGCGGACCTGGACGCGTTGGTCCGGGGCGACCTGGGATTTCCGTATGACGGGGCGGCGACGTGCCCGTAAGGGGAAGGACATGGACGGCGTGACGAGGATCTGGGGCTGGACGGCTGTGGTGCTCGCAATTGGTTGTGTTTCCGCGCCGAAACCGGAACCGGTCGTGGCCCCGGTGGTCGAGGAATTGGTGGGGGTTCCGATGGCGATCGCGCTGGAAGGCAACGTCGACAGCGATGGGCGCTGGGCCCTTCGCACGACCCTGACCGTTGCTGCATCGGTATCGGTGCCCCCAGTACTGCGGATTATCTTGCCGCCCGAGGCGCAACTGGTCTCGGGCAACATGAAGGAAACGCTGCCGGCCCCTGGGGTCGAGGTTGCCCACATCCGACGTTTCCTGGTCGCGGACGCGACCGCGCCGGTCCGGGTCGTGGCAGGCATCATTTCCGGCGGGTCGGTGTCGACGGTCGGCGCACAGTGGCCCGCTCGCGAAGGGGCGACGCCAATCGCCGTGCCGCCCGCGCATACAGTTCCGTCGACGCCGGTGCGAAACGTGCCGGTAGACCAGGTCGTTCCGCTGGACTGATGCTGTGCCGTTTGCTTCGGCGCTAGGTGAGCTTTAGTGTGGCGATTGTGTTGTCTACTTGACGATCATGAACTCGACGCGGCGGTTCTGGGCGCGACCGTCCTTCGTCTTGTTGTCGGCGATGGGCATCGTGTCCCCGTAACCCTGGGCCGTCAGGCGATCGGCTGCGACGCCCTTGCCAACCAGATACTGCACGACCGCTTCTGCCCGGGCCTGGGACAGGACCATGTTGGACTTTTGCTTGCCGACGTTGTCCGTGTGGCCTTCAACCCGGATCTTCTTCAGGTTCGGCCGGTCGTTAAGCACCTGAGCCACGTCATCGAGCAGTCCGAACGAAACTGCCTTGATGGTCGACTTGCCGGTGTCAAAGTATACGATTTCCAAGATCTCGATCTTATCTTCGGTGACCTTGACTCGCGTGGGCTCGGGGGGCGGGCATCCGCTGAGTTCCTTCTTGCCCCACACGGTCGGGCATTTGTCGTACTTGTCGGCGATGCCGTCGCCGTCAGTGTCGGGGCAGCCCTTGAGCGCCTTCGGACCGGACTCCTTCGGGCACTCGTCCTCGGCGTCAGGGATCCCGTCGCCGTCGGTGTCGGGGCAACCCTTGAACTTCTTCAGACCGGGCACTGCGGGGCAGTCGTCATCTCGGTCCGCGACTCCGTCCCCGTCGGCATCTGGGCATCCGTCCAGTGCGGGCATCCCTGGCTCGTCCGGGCACGCGTCCTTGTGGTCGGGTACACCGTCCTTGTCACGGTCGGGGCAGCCTCGGAACTCGACCAGTCCGGGGGTGTCCGGGCAGTCGTCCGACGCGTCCGGGATGCCGTCCTTGTCACGGTCCTGGACGCAACCGCGGTCGATCGCCGGCGTTTCATAGCCGATGTTGACTGCGACTCGGTAAGCGGGGCTGCCGTAGCCCTTCAAAGTGCCGCCTCCCGCCGCCGCCATCAGCACCAAACCGCCGATACGGCCGCGGATTCCGCCCATCAGGTCAAGCGCCTGCGAGTACTTCTCGAAGGCATTCTTTTCCACCCCTGCCCGGTATTCCAGGGTCCCAACGCCTTCCAGTTTCCCGCACAGGAACGGGATCACAAGGCCGGCGCCTACGAGCATTTCGTCGCCGATCTCGAAGCCCCCGGGGACGTCTGGGATGCGTACGTTGGGACGAAAGCGGTAGCCCAGGTTCATGGCGATGTTCCAGCCGCGATTTGCGTAGTCCAGGATCAACGTCGTGGTGGCCGTTACCAACCGATCGCCGTTGAAATCACGTGGGGTCGCGCTGGGCAATGTCAGGTCCTCGGCCAGTGCCAGGCCAAATCCCGATTTACGCTTCTTGCCGAAAAACGAGACCTTGCCGGCCAACCGGATGTCGCCGATCGACGCGCCACTGATTTCGGCCAGCGACGACATCGACCCTGGTGATTCGCCGTTAGAGTAAAGGAACACGGGGATGTCGAATCCAATGTCGAAGTAGTCTGAAAGGCCCAGGCTGAAGTACAGGTCGGCGACAATTTGATCGTTCACCGCGCCGAACAAAGTCTTGTCCGTCGAAGCATCAACGATGGACAGCGGCTTGTGGTTCCAGGTCAGGAACAGGCCGCCGCCCATCTTCAGGTGGCCCGGTTGGGTTGCCGTCTGGATCGCCAGGATGTCCCCTGGGTGGACCGACGGGCGGAAGAAATTTGCGTTCAGTCGCGGATTGTCCTGGGCAAGAAGCAGCCCGGGCATCGCGATGACGGCCAGCGCGGCGGCAGCCATGAACAGGCTTTTCGAACCG
>CAZHDQ010000023.1:0-13907 GCA_964531595.1 uncultured Anaeromyxobacteraceae bacterium | reverse complement strand
ACGTCCCAGGGTCATCTGGAGCATCACCCGGATCGATAAAGACGTCCCGGCGCCCGATGTCACCCGAAACGGTCTCTTCAAGAGCGTCCTTTCCGCCCGGATCGGTCCCAGGCCCCTGGTCTACAGGTGATAGCGCACCGCCACCCTGACAGCCAAGTGCGAAAACGACAATGATTCCACTGTAAGACAAAGTAGTGCGCATGGGACCCCCACAACGGCAGTCGGACAGCCGTGATTGACGATTAGCCTGATCCTACCGGGAGGTGATTACCACTGCAAGCGAAAAAATTAAAAGATCCTGAAATTACAATTCGTTGTCGACTTCAGCCCCATTCAGCCGACGCGGTTTTAGCCCACTGTCACCGATGGTCGATCACGGTCACGGCGGCCTCCCGGACATCCGTCGAGCCTGGGGCCAGCATCACGACCCCGAATTTGCGGTCGAACGGTTCCTGGACCACGCGGTCATCCATCCCCTGCCACGGCTCGATGCACAGGAACGGAGCCCCAGCATCCGACCAAAGGCCCAGGTGGGGGAAGTCAGGGAACGCCACACGCACCCCAAACGCCCGGTCCGGGTCCATCAACTCCACGACACGCTCTGCGGGCGACACGTCGGACAGGTCCAGCATGTAGGTCCGGTCGAGTCCACGCTCCGAGAACGCGAAATCACCGCGGCCGTCAACCAGGTGCGTTGCGCCCGTCAACTTGCAGTCGTCGTCGTTGTCCAGAAACGTCAGGGTGTGCGGAGGAAGCCCCAGGTGGCAGCCGGCCTTTTCGCCGTTTTCGGACCGGAATGGCAGTGCGAATCCAGGGTGCCAACCGACCTGGAACGGCATCGGGCGGGCGCCACGATTCGACACGGCAATCCGAGTAGCCAGCGCATCGTCCGTCAGCGTGTACGTCACTTCGAAGGAAAAGTCCCACGGGTACATAGTACGGGTCTCGGCGTCCGAAACCAGCCGGTACGCCAGTACGAACGCGCCGTCACGCTCCTTTGCCACCACCCGGTCAAGGACCCGCTTGCGTACGAATCCGTGCAAGCCCGGAAACGACACGGCGGTGCCATCGGAAGTAACGGAGCGATGGCCGTGCAGCCCGCCGACGATAGGAAACAGCAGCGGCGCGTGGCCCTTCCAGAACTGCGGGGGATCACCGGCCTCGCCGTCGCGCCAGATCAGCCCGACATCGCCACGCGAATCGAGCCGCCGAAGCCCGATCACCTCGGCCCCTCGGCGACGCACCACCAGCCGCCAGTGCGCGGACGTCACGATGTCGAGGCCAGATTCCGAATCGAAATCATGGGAGAAGCCTTGCATCGAAGCCTCCGGGAGATTGAAAGGGAGGGGCGCGTCAGGCACTTACCGGTTCAGGAATGGATCGCGTCCAGGCACGGTCGTCGTCATCCGCGTCCATTTCGCGAAACACCACGCCACGCGCCTGCAACACGTCGCGATGCTCCAACAGCCCGGCCGCAGCCACGCGATCCAGTACATACACGAGTTCGCCGCCGCGTGCCGCGAAGCGCTGCCCATAGCTGATCGGCACCTCGGGGGACGGGGCCTCCACCAACGACCGGGTCACGGGCACCGTCTTCCGCGCGCCGTTCGCCATCAGCAGGACCGTCCGCGCCCCGAACGCAAGTTGCGCGCCCATCGTGACGGCGTAACGCGGGCACTCGTCCAGCGACGCGAAGTGACCGTCCTTGACTGCGTTGTGACGGGTATCCTCGTCCAGTCGCACCAGTAGCATCCGGCTGCCCGCAAAAGGGATGCCCGACTCGTGGAACGCCACGTGGCCACGGCCGCCAACGCCCAATACTTGCAGGTCGATCCCACCAGCAGCTGCAATCCGTCGAATATAAGCCTTGAGCACGTCGTCGCGAACGAACCGCAGGACCGGGTCCCGGGCGTCTGGACGAATGACGATCGCTTTACCCGCGTCGGTCCCGGCCTCGCGCCACTCCTTTGGGTGCTTTCGCAGAGCGCGGGCAAGGGCCTCGGCATCAACGAGGGGACCGCCGGGGACGGACACGGACGCGAACGGCCGCTCCAGCCGACCGAAAAACTCGCGGACCATGAACCACGCATACGACTCTGGGTGCAACGTACGGTCTTGAGCCGTCTCGCCAGGCAGGCCGATGTATTCGTCCAGGTTGAAGGTCCGGATCCGGCCCGGATCGAAGACTCCCGCGTTTGCGGCGGACACAAGATGGCTATAAAGGGCCTTTGGGGTGCTCCCGGTCGCTAGGCCCAGGACATAGCCGGACTTCGACTGAAGGCCGGACGCAATCCGCGCCAGAGCGAATTCCGCTGCAACCCGACTCATATGCTTGTAATCGTGGCAAATCAACAGGCGGACGGACACTACGGACCTCCACTTAAGGCAGGCGGTTTTTACAATAAAAGGCCTCGAACGTCCAGCGGATACGCCCCAAAACCCAGGTTCGCTCGGCTTGAGCCAGGCGGGTCAGCCCGGGTTATTCATGTAGCGTCGTCGCGAGGCCGTCGAGACGGCCCGGCTACAAGGCGCGGGGTGCAGGCGCGACTGAGCCTGTCTGGTGACAGGTGATTGGAGCGTCGGGGTCCCCGCAACGCAGCAGCCGGCGCCAGGATCGGCGGTCGCAGCAGACGCGGGCGTGAATAACCCGGGGTCAGGGGCAGGAGTCGGTCCTCTACGACAGCCCGAACACCGGATCGATTGACCCCGGGACCGAATGCCCCCTCCGGTGCCCCGAAGTCGACCGAAGTCGATGTAACCCTGCGAGTACCGGGTCGAGGGCGGGGGGTTCTGGGTATCCCTGCGTTCGCGCAGCGGTTGATCTTGGGCCGCGCTTGCACTATTCCTTGCAAGGCTCGCTTTCCCCCTGGAACGCGGGCGTAAGCATACGCAGCGGAGGCAACATGAAAGGTAATCTGATCATCGGGCAGTCGGGCGGGCCGACGGCCGTCATCAACGCATCACTCGCGGGCGTGATCCGCGAAGCGAAGCGTCACCCGCAAATCGGCGGCATCTACGGGATGCGTTTCGGCATCCAGGGCTTCCTGGAAGGGGATCTGGTCGACCTGGGCGCCGAGGACGACGCGACTCTGGACCTGCTGCGCAACACACCGTCTTCTGCGCTGGGCTCGTGCCGCTTGAAACTGGGTGAAGAACACCTGGACCCAGTGCTCGACGTCCTGCGCCGCTTCGACATCCGGTATTTTTTCTACATCGGCGGCGACGATTCGCAAAACACGACGCACCGTGTGGTTGAGCACTGCCGTGCGCGCGGATATGAGTTGTTCGGCATCGGGATCCCCAAGACCGTCGACAACGACCTGTACGGCACCGACCACACGCCGGGCTACGGTTCGGCGGCACGCTACGTCGCGCTGTCGGCCCAGCAGGGCGGACGGCTGGCACACGACATGCGCAAGGTCGACCAGGTGCTGGTGTACCAGGCGGTCGGGCGCGACGCCGGTTGGCTGGCGGCTGCTGCGGCCCTGGCGCGCGAGGAAGAGGACGATCCACCGCACCTGATCTATGTGCCGGAACGCCCATTGACGAAGGAGCGCCTGCTTTCCGATGTCCAGCGCTGTCACGACCGCTACGGCTTCGTGTCGATCGTCGTGGGCGAAGGCATCGTGTGGCCCGACGGGTCGCCGGTGTCGGGTACCCAGACCATCGATAAGTTTGGCAACCCCGAGTTCGGCGCGATGGGCGGGGCATCGGCCGCGATGGTCGTCAAGAACCTCGCCTGTGAACATCTGGGCGTGCGCGGCGAGTTCCAGATCGTCGAGTCGCTGCAGATGGCCGGCATGGACCGGGTGTCGGTGGTCGACCGCGACGAAGCATTCATGGCCGGCGAGGAGGCCGTTCGCCTGGCCGCGTCGGGCCAAACCGGCCTGATGGTCGCGTTCGAGCGCGCGCCCGGCCCGAACTACGTCTGCCGGGCGGTCTCGGTGCCGCTGACCCGCGTCAACGAGGGCAAGCAGCGTATGCCCGACGAGTTCCTGGACGACGAAAATTCGTTCGTGACGCCGGCTTTCCTGGATTACCTGCGCCCGCTGGTCGGCGACCTGCCGAAACTGGCCCGACTGGCGATGCGGCCCGTCAAGAAGTGATCCTGAATCTTCCCCACGTCCCGATCACACGATTTCACGCAACACGGCCCGCGAGGCGGTAAATGCCTGCCCCAGCAGCGCCGAGCCGCTGGACGCGAACCAATCGGGGTCGTCGGTCGTCGCAAACGTGCGAGTTCCACCCCGCGACAATCGCGCGTCCATCATGGGGTGGCGCCGCAGCCAATCCGCCAGCCGGTCCGCGACGATGCCGCCCTGGGTCAAGACTTCGACTCCATCTGGAACCGCCGCGCGGATCCTCGGCAGCAATAAGGGATAGTGCGTGCATGCCAGCAAGACCTTCGAGGGCCGCGGCGCCGCGTTGCCAACGTACAGTGGATCCAGGTAACGGTGGATGAAGTGGTCCGTCCCCGGGCCGTCCAGTTCGCCGGCCTCGACCAACGGTACCCACAGTGGGCACGCCTGCTGCACCAACCGCAGCCGCGGGGCCAAGTGGGCCAGTTCCAGCCGGTACGAATCGGACGCGACGGTGCCCTGGGTCCCAAGGACGGCGACCGTCCCCTCGGCGTCTGCCGGCGGCGTCACGCCTGGGATCGCGCCCGGCGGCAGGCCCGCCAGCGCCTCGGCCGACGGCCGGACCATCCCAAGTACGCTTCGGTCGGGCCGACGTGCCGGCAGGTGCCGCTGCTGGATCGTCCGCAGCGCCCGCGCCGACGCCGTATTGCACGCCAGCACGACCAGCGGGCAACCCGCATCGAACAACCACTCGACCGCCTCGACGGTGTACCGGTAGATCACGTCGTGACTGCGCGCCCCATACGGGGCCCGGGCGCTGTCGGCCAGGTACAGATAGTCGTAGGCGGGCAACGCGTCCAGCAGCGACCGCAGCACGGTCAGCCCACCGAACCCGGAATCAAACACGCCGATGCGGCCTTCCATCGCGACTTCAGTCCTCGTCAGGTTTTTCGATCTCGTACCGACGCATCTTTTCGTACAGCGTCGATCGGTCGATCCCCAGCACCGACGCGGCCTCCGACACGTTGCCACGCGTTCGCCGAAGCACCGAACGGATCACCTCAGACTCGACCTCCTTGAGCGACATGTGATTGGGGGCAACCCAAACGCCGTCGCCCCCGCCGCCCGGCGCCCACAGGAAATCGAAATCGTTGGCCTCGATCCGTTCGCCCCGGCACGACACCAGCGCCCGTTCCAGCGCGTTCTCCAGCTCGCGGACATTGCCGGGCCAAGTATGCGTACGCAGCCGCTCGACGGCCTCATCCGCGATCCCGCCAACCCGGCGCCCCGTGTCCTCCGTGAGCCGCGCTAGCAGGTCCGCGATCAGCAGTTCCAGGTCGTCCAGGCGTTCGCGCAACGGCGGGATCACGACCCGGATGACGTTGAGGCGGTAGAACAGGTCCTCGCGAAAACGCCCTTCACGCACCGCGCTCTGCAGCGAACGGTTCGTGGCGGCGATGAACCGCACGTCGACCGACACCTCCTCGACGCCGCCCAGCCGAAACAGCCGCCGTTCCTGTAACACCCGCAGGAGGTCGGACTGGACCTTGGGGCCGACGTCGCCTATTTCGTCCAGCAGCAGCGTGCCTCCCGACGCCAGTTCGAACTTGCCAGGCCGCCTTCCGACCGCCCCGGTGAAGGCCCCCTTCTCGTATCCGAACAGTTCGGATTCCAGCAACGTGTCGGGCAGCGCAGCGCAGGAAATCTGCAGGTATGGCCCGTCCTTGCGACGCCCAGCCAGGTGGATCGCCCGTGCGACCATCTCTTTGCCGGTCCCGCTTTCGGCCTCGAGCAACACAGTGCTACGCAAATCGGCGACCTCGCGCACCAGGTCGAACAGTTCCAGCATCCGTGCGTTTCGGCTGGTCATCCCGAAGAAGTGCTGGATCTCACCCGTCGCGGTCCCGGAAGCCTTTCGCGCCCGGTGTCGCCGCAACGTGACAACTCGTTCGACCACCGCCGAGATCTCGTCGGGGTTGAACGGCTTGACGATGTAGTCCTCGGCCCCCTGCTTCATCGCGCTGACCGCGGTGTCCACGGTCGCGTACGCGGTGATAATCACAACCGACGCATCGGGACGCAACCGCCGCAGCCTAAGCATCGTCTCGATGCCGTCGATCCCGCGAGGCATCTTCAGGTCGACGATACACAGGTCGAAGTCCGCCGCAACGAACCGCTCGATCGCCTCCTCGCCTGACGCCACCGAGACGCATTCGTGCCCGTCTTCCCGAAGCCACGCGGCCAACGAATCACGGACGACCCGCTCGTCGTCCACGATAAGGATGTGCCCTCCCTGTTTCATGTATTTGTCCCTTCCTGTCTTGAGTCGGGTGCCGCCCCCGCATTCGACGGTCGCTCGGCGGGCAGCACCACTCGGAACATCGTCCCTTTTCCTTCGGCGCTACGCACGTCGATCGTCCCACCATGCGCCTCGATGATGCCGTAAGCCACCGCGAGCCCCAGCCCGACGCCCTTGCCGTCGTCCTTGGTCGTAAAGAACGGCTCAAATATCCGGCCCATTTCCTCGGACGGGATGCCCGAGCCGTGATCCTCAATCTCTATATACGCACCACCCGGTGCCGGCCCCATCCGGATTTCGACCATCGCACCGCCCGGACTGGCTTCGGCCGCATTCACCACCAAATTGATCAACACCTGCTCGACCTGCTGGGCATCACACGAGACCGGGGCCAGTCCCGGTGCCGTCGTCACCTCCAGGCGAATGTCCCGAAGACGCAACTTCGGCGCCACGATCGATATGGAACGCCGCACCAGGTCAGGCAGGTCCACCGGCCCGATCGTCGGCCGTGACTGGCGCGCGAACGACAGCAGATCCGAAACTATGCTGCCGATTCGCGACGTTTCGTGCGTGACCTGGGACAGGTACTCGCGCACGTCCTGAACCCGATTAGGCGGGATGCCCTGCTCATCGATGATCCGCTCCATCAGCCGCGACAGGTTCAGGATGCCGGCGATGGGGTTGTTGATCTCGTGAGCCACTGTCGCCGCCAGGCGCCCCAACGACGCCAAACGCTCGGTCCTGACCAGTTGCTCGCGCGTCGATTCCAGTTGGGCTGTCCGTTGCTCAACCTTTTGTTCCAGTTCCCGCGTGAACCGCTCGATCTCGCCCTTCGCCTCGCGCAGCCGGGAACGCATTTCTTCGAACGCAAATTGCATCTCGCCCAATTCATCAGGCGCGCCTGCGAACTGTGGGGCGCGAAGCCGGGACTCCAGGTTACCTTCTCCAATGGATCGGCTGGCTCGAATCAATCGCCGGATCGGCTTGCCGACGAACCTTCGGGTCAGCACGACGATCACCAGGGCCATCAACAGGATCTCGATCGCCGCCCGGCTCCACGCCGCCTTGCGCAACTTGACGCGCTGCTTGTCGACCGCTTCCAGGTCCATGCTGACGTCCAGTACGCCGAGCACGTTGATCTCGGGCGGGTGGGCATGGCACTCGGAACGGCTGCAGGCCGACTCGTTGTAGATCGGCGTGATGATCCCCAGCGTACGGCGACCCGGCAGGATCGAAAAGACCCGCGAACGGGTCGGCACGTCCACGTTTACCAGGGGCTCTTCCTGCCTGTGGCACAGGTCGCAGGCCTCGGCCCGCTTGTCCACGAACATCCCGCTGTCCGCACCGGTCGAGAACATGACCCGGCCTTCCTTGTTGAAGATCCGGATCTTCTCGATGCCCTCCTGGCGACCTACCGTCTGCATGACCTCGTACGCCGCCTGGCGTTGGTCGAGCAGCATCGCCTGCCAAGTCGCGCTGACGATGGTTTGGGACAACTGATCTGCGCCACGAACCATTTCTTCCAGCAGCACTTTTTCCTGGTTGCGCAGGTCGATCCACGCGGAAACCGACGCGATGCAAGCGATGACCACGGTCAGTGAGCCAATGACCTTGGGCGCGAGGCCCAGGCGGCGAGTGGGCCGCGAGTGATCGTGGGGCACGAGCTGCGGGTCGGACATGGGTACATCCGGAGGAATCCGAGGCTCATGCTACCTGGGAACGGACACGGATACCAGGAACCCATGGCGCGTTTTGACAGTGTGCCCAGCCTGCTTCAAGCCACGATCCGACCTGTTGCAGGCGGGCCGCTCACCCGAATCAGGTCCGTGTTCACACCCGCGCCCGGGCGCCCGACGCTTCAGCCCGCCTCTCGCGAAAAGATGTACCTGTCGTGGTCCTGGCGCGCCTCGTCCAGGACCGCATCGAAACGGCCCGGGTCCCTGATCTTGAACTGCGTCGCGCCCGACTCCCGATAGCTCGGGTCGTCGAACCCCGAAAGCAGCCGCGGCAGTGCCGACAGCCCGTTGGCCAGCCCGACCTCCAGTTCCACGCCCGGGACGCCGCACGACGGGAGCACCGTTTCCGCGCCGGTAAGGATCTCTAGCAGCGCATCGTCGTTTTCGCCGTAAATCACCAGGACACGCCCCTTCCGACGGCGGTCGAACGACCCGCCCAGCTTGCCGTAAAACCCCTGGACAGGCGCCTTATCCGAATCCGCGAAGCGACGCGCAAACGCCTCCAAGAAGCGTACCAGCGCGAAAAGCTGCGCCGAGGCCCCCAATTCCGGCGACCGAGCCGTAACCACCACCTTGTTGTGGCGGGCGACCACGTCGCGCGGCAGGTAGTACCCGTTTTCGCGCGCCAGTCGGTCCAGTTGATCGATGTCGAACAGCACCTCGGATGCCCGCATGCCAGGTTTGACGAACGTCACGTAAGTCCAGCCCTTTCCGGTTTCCAGCACGTCCCGTGGGTCGTCCACGCCCTCGGTGATTGCGCGCCGCAGGGCCTCGTGGTTCGGATGCCAGTTGAAAATCAGGGTCCGCTCCATCCTGCCTCCTTGCCCGTGGCCGGCAAAAAAACCGGCGACAACGGGGTCAACCTTTCCATTATCGTCCTGATTCGGTCAGAAGGTCACGGATCGCCCGCAAGAGACTAAAAATATTGTTGAAACAACGAGCATCCGGACTGGAGCAGCCGTCGTCCACAACCGGCGGTCGCGCTGGCCAATGCGTGCGTCTACCGCGGGTCGGATCCCGCGAAATTCCAGGTGCTTACGCTTGAGATAACTGCAATCCACTACCGGTGGCGCAGGACTTGCAACCTTACGTGACCGAAGAAGGAGGAGGACACCATGACCGGCACACGACGACGTTCGATGCTGGTGCTCTTGACGGGTCTGGCGGCGCTGGGGTTTACCGGCTGTCCCGACGACCAAGTCCACTTCCACGACAACCTGGACCTGGTCTTCGACTTCAAACCGTTCAATCCGGCCAAACCTCCACCGGACGACCTGCACTCGCCGTACGTCGTCGGGACGAAGTTCAGGATGTACGCGTTTCGCGACCACGACCGCATGAACCTGGACAAAGCCTGGGTCGAGACGTCAAACCCATCGGTACTGGAAATTGGCGGGCTGACAACCTCGGACGAGGTCGCTTCGTTTGACTGCTACGCGGACCGGCCAGGATTCACGGACATCACGGTGTTTCGGTCGGACCGGTCGCCAACGGTATGGGGGCGCGCGCGAGTCGAAGTCGCCTACCCGGACCGCGCGCAGTTGACGTTTGCTGGTCCGCTGTTCATCAACGCGCCAACCGACGAGTTCGTCGTCCGAGGCCCCGTGCCCATCGTCGAAGGGGGCACCGCGTCGTTTCTGGTCGAGTACTTCCTAAACGAAACGAAACTATCGGGCAACGACGTGCTGATCGCGCGGCCCCGGGACGACGGCCTGGAGGCGCACGTCCGCCAGACCTGGCTGTTCGAGGATCGCGAATGGGTCCAATTGACCCCCCTGGCGCCGGGGGACCACGTGGTGGACCTGTTAGTCGGGGACCGGTCGGTGGAAACGATCACGGTGCGCACGGTCCAGCCCGAGGACGTGAAGTTCATCGAACTGCGCGCCGAACCCGACAAGCCCGCCCGTGAGGGGGACATCCTGGCGGTCTGGGCGCTGGGCTACGACTACAACGACAACCCAGTGTTCGGGCTGGAATTCGACTGGGACATCCTGGGCAATTTCTCGTCGGAGCCAGGCGAAGGCGACCTGTTCAAGTACGAGTACGAGCGACGCGAAGACGCCACGTTGGAGGCGTCCTATCGCGACCAGGCCCAGCGGGTAAACATCCACGCCGACTCCGGTTGGGTATCGTCCACCAACGACCTCGGCTGCACTGCGGGCACATCGGGACGGGCAGGGCCGGGCGTGCTGGCCATCGCGCTCATGGTCGCGGTCGCGCTGGGCATCGGGCGGCGCCGGCCGTCGACTGCTAACGGACGGTCGAGGCCTGACGCTTCCGAGGCCTGACGCTTCCGAGGCCCAACGGCCTGTAGGGCTTCACTAAATTGGCCTTCCGGGCTATAATATTCGCCGAAAACTTGGAACCGGGAGGACTTGATGCCGAAGTTCACGTATCGCGATGGCCGCTTCTTCAAAGACGATCAGCCGTTCTTTTTCCTGGGGGCCGAATACCAGTACTACCGCGACAAGCGGTCGAACTGGGCCGCTCGCCTGGACCAGTTGAAAGCGGCGCATGTCAACGTGGTCTGTTTCTATACGCCGTGGCGCCACCACATCGTCCACGACCCCGTGACCGGCGCGATTTCCTACGACTTCGACGGGACGACGCTGGACTCGCGTGACCTGCGGACGTTCATGCGGCTTGTGCAGGAACGTGGCCTATACATGTTGGCCAAACCCGGGCCGTTCGTACACTCGGAACTAAATATTGGCGGCCTGCCCGACGTGGCGTCGCCTTCGTTCAACCCTGGGATCGAGCCGGTCCGGTTCCAAGACGGCAGCCCGCTGTACTGGGAATACGACCACACGCAGATGCCCAGTCCGAACGACGCCACGTTCGACGCGATGGCGAAGGAATGGCTGGAGGCGGTCGGAGCGGTGCTGCGGCCCCACGTCGCGCCAAACGGCAACATCATCGCGATCCAACTGCTGGACGAAACGATCTATTGCACTTCGAACGACGCACCGTGGCACTTCGCCTACGACGCGCCCGACCAGCGGGCATTCCAGGAGTTCCTGGGGGAAAAATACGGGGATGTCGCCGCCTACAACCGCGCCCACGGCAGCGAAATCAAGTCCTTCGCGTTCGTGCGTCCGCCGCATCTGGACCCGACGACGCCCGTGGCGCGGACGCGGGGACAGGTGCTGGATTTGGTGGACTGGGGTGAGTTCCAGTGGCGGATCCGACGCGACGTATACGCGCGCTACAAGGATTATCTGGACATCGACCTGCCGTACCTTACGAACTACGCGGGCATCACCCCGCCGATCGACGAAAACGTCCCGGACAAGGTCGAGAACTCGACCAAGGACACGCCCCACGAATACATCAAGCTGTATCCGGAATGGTGGCTCGCCCACAACCGTGTTGACCAGGATCTGGACGTCTACGAATACGGAATGATTTCGTGGCTTGGCGTGGCGTCCTACAACATCCCTGACGCCTCGACACCGCCGTCGGACGACCTGGGCGCCAACGAGGTGTTCAACCGCTACATCAACACGTCGCGCCGCCGCCGCGGCATCAACATCGAGGAAAACTGGGGCTTCGCGGCCCTGTACCACCCGATGTCGAAGTACCCGATGATCCCGTTCTTTCAGACCCTGGCGTGCGTCGCGGGCGGCTGCACCGGCTACGTCGTATTCACCGCCGTGTCGCATGGTTACTGGGTCGACGACCTGGACCGGACGACCCAGAAACAGCACCGGACGTTCCCGTCGGACGCACCGATCGGCGAAAACGGCGAAACCGGGGCGATGTACGACGCCATGAAGGAACTCAACGGATGGTTCGCCCGCGAAGGCGCCGGCTTCCTGCGGGCCGAACTGGACCTGGACGTGTGCCTGCTGGTCGTACCGGAATACGCAGCGGTATCGTCATGGGTGCCCGAGGCCAAGGCGCCTTACTGGGTGCTGCCTCACGCAGTGCCCAGGTCCGGCCACGACGTGATCGAGCCGGCGACGATGACCTGCAACGTCCACGGGGTGAATTACGGCATCCGCGAACTGCCCGCAATGACCGTCAAGGACTTGGTATCGCTGCCTCGCGTCGCGATTCACCTGGGATTCTTCCTGGCCCGCGCCGAGCAACAGAAGCTGATCGATGCGGTCCGGGCAGGCGCGACAGTGATCGCCAGCGGCGAACTGCCGACGTTCGACGAGCGCATGCAACCGTGTACCCTCCTGGCGGATTTCGTCGCGAGTCTGGAAGCGGGCCGCGAGGAGGCCACCGGTCGCCTGCTGTACAGCACCGGCAACGTGTTCAACGACGAGCGGGCGTTTTTGGGCAACCTGCGACGCACGGGCTGGGAACGGCACATCACCTACGGCGACGGACTGCGGGCCTTCGTGTACCGCGACGGCGACCAGTTCTACGTAATGTTCTTCAACTTCGACCGGCGCGGGTCACACCACAAGGCGGTGACGTTCCAAGGGCGGCGGCTGGAACTGACGGTCGGATCGAAGACCTGCGGCATCGTCCACATCCGGGCCGGCGGCCACGGGCAGGGCGCCCGGATCGTTTCCTACCTGGTCAAGGGCGTCAACGAGTTTGAGGGTGAAAGGGCACAAGTCGCGCTGCGCCTGGGGGACCAGGAAGTCCACGTGGATGGCGACGGCGCGGGCTACGACCTGGCATAGCATGCCCGAAAGGCCGCACCGGACGGGGAGGTCAGTGGACCCGGGCGAACCACCGGCCCGGCGGCCACCAGCGAACCATCGCGCGCCCTTTCGAGTTCGGGACCGGCACGAAACCCCAGTAGCGCCCGTCGCTGGAATTGTCACGATTATCGCCCATCGCCAGCACATGGCCCTCGGGGACGACGACCTCTGGATAATCCGGGTTCCCGGCCGGGCCACCAATCATCGACGGCTCGTCGCTCGACGGCCAGTCCGGCGAATTGCGGCAGTATCGCGGGTCGTTGCCCGGTGACAGGTGATGGGTCACGTACTCGACTTGGCCCAACCGCTCGCGCTGGTACACGCAGCGACAGCCTTCGTACGTGCCATCCCCGCAGGCGGCGTGCGACTCCAAGACCTGGGTCGGAACCGGTTCCCCGTTGATGATCAGCACGTTGTCCTTCATCCGGATGCGGTCGCCCGCCACGGCGACGGCCCGTTTGATGAAATCCTTGCCGTGATCCGGTCCGTCGCCGGGATATTCGAACACGAACACGTCACCTGGCTGGGGCGAGCCGACTTCCAGCAGCCGGAAGTGGGTAAACGGCACACGCAGCCCGTACGTGAACTTATTGACGAAGATGTGGTCGGACACGAGCAGCGTCGGGATCATCGAACCGGTCGGGATCTTGAAGGCCTCGAACAAGAATGCACGGATAAGCAACGCCAGGATGATGGCCAGGCCCAGCGACTGTACGGTCTCGAACATGCTGGCCCGTTTCAAGACGGCCGCATGGCGACCCAGTTCCGAGCGCAGCGCTTCAAGCGCCATGGCGACGTCGGCCGGATCGGTACGACCCAGGGCACCGTTGAGCGCATCCAGACGCTGGCGAAGCCCCTGTCGTTGGTCGGCCGTCAGGCGGCCGCCACGGTGCCGAAGGATAGCGGCGGTTTCACGGGCAAACTTGCGGGCCTCTTTGGCCAAATCGGCTATACGACGCGAGATCAAGCGGACACCTCGAACATACCGCCGGCAAGCATAGGGACCAGATCCGGGGATGTCAAACAAGGCGCCGGGGCCCAAACTCCCACGCCCTGGTCTGGATTCGCCTTCGCGATCAAGGGGCGGCGGGTTGATCTGCGCTATAGTCATGGCCAATTTGACGGATGGCGC
>CAZHDQ010000022.1:0-14036 GCA_964531595.1 uncultured Anaeromyxobacteraceae bacterium | reverse complement strand
CGCACGGGTACAATTCGATCCGGCATGAATACCCGCAGTTCGGCGGCGAGTTCGAGGTGATCCACCACTCGGAACTGCTGGCGAACCTGCTGGCCGAGGGGCGTCTGACGATTCCTGCATCGGGCGATCCGCTGCGCGTCGTCTTTCACGACTCGTGCTATCTGGGCCGCTACAACGGCATCTACGAGGCGCCGCGCAAGGTCCTGTCAGGTTTGCCGGGCATCACGCTGGGTAGAATCGAAAAGGAGCGCAAGAATGGGATGTGCTGTGGCGCGGGTGGCGGCCTGATGTGGCGCGAGGAGCGCATCGGCGAGCGCGTCAACCAACTGCGCGTCAAGCAATTGCAGGAAGCAAATCCCGAGATGATCGCCAGCGCCTGTCCGTTCTGCTTGGTGATGTGTCGCGACGGTATCAATGAATTGGATCTGGGCGAGCAACTCAAGTCCGCCGACATCGCCGAGATCCTGGCCCAACGCATCGGCGTTTAGCGTTTCCCATCAATCTCCTGTCCGAACGAAGCGCCAGCCAGACCCCGTAAGCACCGTCTGCTCGCCATCGATTGCTTCAAGGACACCGCCTGCACCAGGGCCCACACCGTCGATTTCCGCACGTCCGTCGCCCTCGGGACGCAAAACCAGCGATATGACCAGACCGCTCATATCGCGAATCCGCAATTTGGCGGTCAGCAGGCCTGCCTGCCGTTTCAAGGTGATGCGATCAAAGGGGACGGGCTCGTCGCCCGGGTTTTCCAGCCGGTAGCGCCCCAGGCGGGCCTCCCAGGCGGCAGGCAGCGGGCCAGGTTCGCCGCGGACACCGAACGGTACGCGCGTAGAGCCCTGGTGCAGGACTAGGTAGTCGCGTCCGTCGACGGTCGTAAGTGAAAAGCCAAGGGCGCTCAATCCCTTCAAGTTTATCTTGAACAAACCCAGCAATCTGTATTCCAGGTGCAGCATGCCGTCGGTGCGCGGCACCAGTCGGAAGGTGCGGCCCAGTGCCTTGACCCGCAGGTGGTTTCGCTTGACCTCGACCTGTACCAGGCCCATCAGCGTCGCCCAGGGGCCGGCGAACGTGGCCAGTTGCTCCCGGGACCATGGCGGGTCGGCGTACGGGAATTCGGGGATCTCTGGCTGGCGGATACCGGCCTTGGCGTCAAGGGCGTTTGCCAGCAGTTCGCCGGCCACTTGGTTGACGGCCTGGTTCGCTTGGGACGAATTCGAGAGGACGACGACGCCCAGGCGGTGCTCGGGTAGCGCGGCGATGACGCCTGGAAAGTGATTGTCGTTGGTCGACGCGACCGCCACTGGGCCGGCGCCGATAAGGCCCAGCGGCCCGAAGCCGGCGAGTGCGAACCCCATGCCGACCGGGAAGCCAAAATCCAGCTCCACGTTGGCGTTGTTGATTCGCCAGAAGGCGTCGCGTGCGTCGGCGGACAGGGGCAGGGCGGCCGTGACGTCTGATGCCCCGAACAGGAATCGCAGCACCTGGGCCAAGTCTGTTACAGATGCGTGCAGACCCAGCCCCGGGACGTTGCGGACGCCTAGGGGGCTCAGCGGCTTTCCCTTGCGGTACGCGACGGCGTCGCCTATCGCTGGCGATGCGCCGGTCGCGAATCGGGCGCGAGACATCCCAAGCGGCCCCAGGACCATATCCCGGGCATATGTTGCGAATGAAACGCCCGCCACATTCTGGATCACCAAGCCTAGCAGCGTGATCCCAAGGGAGGATTCCTGGGAGCGCGCTCCTGGTGGGGCTGTCGGGTATGTTTCGACCAGCAGGTCGACCACTGTGGCCCACGGGGCGGGGGTCTTGGCGGCGGCGCCAGCCAGGTGTTCCGGCGGCAGCCCGGATCGGTGGGTCATCAGGTCGCGGATCGTGATCGGGCGTGCTTCCGGGAAACGTTTGCGGATTTTGAACAAGGGCACAATGTCCGTCACCGGCGCGTCCAGGTCCAGCCGGCCCTCGTCTGCCAACCGGAATGCGGCAAGCAGCGTGACGATGGCAGACATGCCGCCGACCCGGTAGGAGGTCTGGTCCGATGCCGTGGCTTCGGGCGCCGATCGGCCAAACCCCTGGGCCCAGACCACGCGATCCCCATCCACCAGCGCCACGGACATGCCGGCGATCCGCTCGTTTTTCAGCAATTCCGTGACGGCCCAGCAGGCGTGGGCGATCGGCCAGTCGTAGTCGCCGGCCAAGATAGCGTCGGGCCGGGCCGGCTCGGCGGCGAGGGCGGTTCGGGAAAGGGGCGACAAGACAAGCAGCAACAGGAAAACGGCGAGGGGGCGTGGTGTCAACACCCGCGGGTGCGGCCTTTTTTCCGGAGGAAGGAAATGGTTCACGCGGGGACTCCTGCGTATCGCGTTGCAACGTGTCGGATGCAGGATCGCATCGGGCCGCGGCGGCGTCAAATGGGCCGTCATGCGGCAAGGACGGGCCGCCAACTGGCCAGGAACGCCGGCATCGTCCGCAGCCGGAAGTGGGTGACGGACCTGGAAACCAGCCGTTCGGTGTCGGCCTCTACCAGCGTGCCGAAGCATGTGGTATGGGAAAACGGGAGGTTCCATGGGCGCACGTTGACCTTCTGGCCTTCGTATCGGTACGTACGGTCGTTCGCATGGAACGTGAAGTCGTAGCGCAACCGGTGTTCGCCGGCGTAGCGCAGCGTCAGCATTCCGGCGCATGGTGCTTCGCGGCACAGTCCGTCGATGGTAACGATGCCCGACAAGGGTTGGGTCATGAACGTTTCGCCGTCGGCGTCGAGCCAAGGACCCAGTCGATCAGGGCCCCAGTCAACGGCGAATGACATCTTTAGTCGTCCCGCCGGACCGTTTCCAGGCAAAAACTCGTGCCAGCCAGACATCACCTCGTGCATCCTAAAGCCTATGCGGCCTTCGCGGACCGCTTGCCAAGTGCGTGCCAGTCCCATAAGACCTCCTGGCCGCCTTCAAGCGGCATCCTGATTTATCAGGACTTTTTCGGTCAACCATGTCACCAGATCGGCGATCGGCGGCACCATGCGGGTGTAGTAGCCGATGTCGTTGAGGATGCTGACGCGCTCGACATGCCTGTCATGGACGACAGCGTTCACCAGGATCCTCGCGACGGCCTGGGGCGACATCGAATACAAACGCCGCAGGCGCAGCATCATGCGGGCGCCTGGGGTTTCACCCTGGATGCCCTCGTAGAAGCCGGTGGTGACCATGAACGGGTAGACAGTGACCACCCGGACGCCGTGCTTGCGGGCCTCGAAATCCATGCCCTCGGAAAGCGCGCCCAATGCCAGTTTGATGGCCGCATAGGCCCCCCAGGCAGGCAGTCGGAAGAATGCCTGTCCGGACGATACGTTGACGATTCGACCCGAGCGGCGTGCGACCATGTCTGGCATGAAAGCATGCATGTGGTGGATTGGCCCCAGGAGATTTACGTCGATCAGGCGGTGCCAGACCTCGATGGGCGTCGTTGCGATCGGTCCGGAATGCCCGATTCCAGCGTTGTTCACCAGCACGTCCAGTGGGCCTGCCTCGGCTCGCACCCAGTCGGCCATCGCCATTACCTGTTCGCGGTCCGATACATCGACGGTTCGCGTGAACACCGTGGCGCCCACACCGCGCAGCGAATCGGCCGCTGCCGATAACCCCGCTTCATCGATGTCAGTCAGGACGACGCGGGCTCCTCGGCGCACCACCTCGTGGGCTGTTGCAAGGCCGATCCCTGATGCCGCGCCTGTTATGAGCACCAGTTTTTCATTCAATCCGTTCATCTTGTCACCCCTTTGATTGGTCGTTAACCGTCCCACAAAACAAGGATAAACGAAACGGACGGACGCGTCAATCCCGATATTTGAGTAGCGGCTTAGTACGGGGCTGCGTCCTGGCCGGGCCGGCCTGGGTCGTCACTGTGCGGGCGTAATTTGTAGCGCGATCCCCTGGTCATCGACGCCCCGACTGACCACCCGGAACACGTCGGGCAGATCGGAGGCCCAGTCGGTCTGCAGTTGGGGTAGCGGCGGCAGCAGCACCAAATAGTCGACACTGGTTTCGCGCAGGCGGGCGACCCAAGCGTCGCGTTCAGTCGAGGTCGCTTTAGATGCGCCGGGGCCGATTATGGAGGCGTCGGCCGCGGCGGTAGTAGGCACGTGGAGCGTCCGGTGCTGCAACCGCCGCCCCATCAGCGGGTACTGGAAGACGTTGTGCCCGCGTAGCGTTTGGCCCGCGGCTACGGCGAGGGTCGCAGGCGGACCATCATCGAAGTATGCCCACAGGGGCCATGCCTGGAGGGTTTGCCTTGCCAGGGTGTGGAGATCGAATGTTCTGCGGGCGGCAACCGCCTCCCAGGTGGGGGTGCGGTAGTGGTCTCGAAGCGTTGCGACCCCCGCAGCAAAGATGGCCAGGGTCGCCAAAGTTGTGATTACGCGCCCGAACGGGGCCAGTCGCCGAGCCGCCAGCAATCCAATGGCGGCAAATCCGCATGATAGAGCACCCCAGCCAACCTGTGCCCACCCGATCCCGCCTAGGCCCCGGGGCCAGGTGAAGAACAGCGTGCATGACACGGCGGCCGCTAGCAGTCGAGGAAAGAAGCGCCCGGGCGCCAGGGCCGCGATGACCGCCACGGCGACCAGTGCGGGTCCCAGGAAGCGGCCGGACACGTCCCACCATGCCTGGACGATGCCGCGGGCATCAGGGGATAGCAGAGCTAGGATGACGATTGCCGACGAAGCGGCCAGCCACGCAGCGATCAGACGGCCGCCGGGCCGTCGCAACAGGGTTGGCAGTCCGGCCAATGCGATGGCCATGGCCAAGAGGGCGGCTGGGCCCAGGTGCATGGGGGCTTGGATGGGTGTGCCGAGGCCCAGAAACATCCGCCGGGCCAGGTCCCAGGCCGGTGGTAAAACCATGTCGGTCCCCGCTACGACTCGCAGGTAGTCCGCGTTTCCCGGCAGTCCCAGCAGTTCGAGTGCCGCCGGATAGACCGGGTTGCCAGTCTCGATCATCGTCCGGACATAGTGGGGTGCTGCGGCCAAGGCTGCCACGGCCGCGGCTATGGCGATCCGGCGAAGGCGGATCGAGGCCGGCACCGGGGCGCGCCACGCGACGATTGTCACGCATACGGCCAGTAGGACCAACAGAGCCAGACCAGAATGCTTGGTCGACGCGCAGACCCCTGCGGCGGCGCCTGCTAAGGCTAGGTCGGCTGCAGACCCCGTGCGGGTGGCGCGGGCCAGAAACAGCGTGGAAGCCGCGAACAGCGCCACCACCAGAGGGTCGACATAGGTGCTGGTCACGAAAGTGGCGACGGCGGGCGACCCGCCGACAACCAGGGCGGCCAGTAGGGCTCTTGCCCTGGACCCGCCAAGCTCCCTCACGACGGCGTATACGGCCAGGACGGCTGCGAGCCAAACGGCGAGTCCCGCCGGGGCCAACAGCGCGTCGGAATGGGACGGAAGCATAGTCCAGCCCCAGAGGATTTCCCCGGATGGCGGAAAGTATTCGTAGTAGCCCCAGGCATCAGGGGCGTCGACCGCACCCAGGCCGGCGGTCTGAACGTATCGGGCCGCGTGGACCAGGTGGTACGTCAAGGCATCCCACGCCAGCGGCGGAGCGATCAGCCCGCGCAGGGCCAAGAGGGCGACCGGCACGGCGACGGCGATCGCAAGCCAACGGATCGGGCCGGCTTCGCGCCACACGGATCCCAGTCCGTTCAGGTCGGCGACCAGATCTGCGGCGGCCGGCACAAGGCGGCGATGTGCTACGGTCGCCGCGGTAAACGCAAGGCCCAGGGCGATTTCCACGCGAAAGCCGTGCAGCGGTGCCATTGCCCAGAACAGCACGACGGGCAGCCAGGCCGCGACCACGAAGGCCGCAGTCAGGCGGGTGGACGGGCGGGCTTCAGGTAGCAGGCGGGCCGCGATCACATGGGCCAGCAAGGCCAGTCCTGCGCCCAGCGCGAGCGTTGCGAAGATGCCCAGGGCTAGGGTCAGCGATTGCATCCTCAGTGTCCGGGTTCGGGCCGGGTTGGGATGCCGATGCCTTCGAAGGCGAAATCGATCAATTCCTTGATTAGACCCTGAAGCGAGATGTCCGGCACGCGGCCGCTCCACCACTGGTCCGCCATTGCGATGCCCATGCCGACTATGGCCTGTGCGACTATTCGTGTGCGACAGGGGCGGGCGAAACCGCGTTCGACCGCGTAGTCCATGAACCGCTGCGCGATGTCGACGAACCCGTCGGTCAGGTCGGCCAGCCGCGCCTCCATCGCCGGATCGACTGATGGCGCCTCGCGGAGCAGCATCCGGACCAAATCGCGGTTTCGGTCCAGCGTTTGGGCGACTTGCCCTATGGCCGCGACCGAAGCGTCGTGGTACTCGCGGACGTCGGCGGGTGGGCTGGCACTCATGTCCTGGAACTCGGCGAACAGTTGTTCCAGGATGCGGTCAAATAGGGCCTCGAAGATTACCCGTTTCTCGGGGAAGTGGCGGTAGAACGTGCCCTGGCCGACCTTGGCCTCGGCCGCGATGTCCGAGATCAGCGTTCGGTGGTAACCGTGCCGGACGAACACACGGCCCGCGGCGTCCAGCAGTGCCTCGCGCCGTCGCTGGGTCCGTTCCTGGTCGCGCTGTATGCGTAAGGGAGAAGGCATGGGGACCTCGCGTCAGTCGGCCGGCGTACCGACCGGGAACAGGTAGACCGGGTGTTCCTGCGGTTCCAGGTTCAGGACGGTACGGACGACATCTTCGCGAAACGCGCCGATAGCGGTGGTACCCAGCCCCAACGCGGTCGCTTGCAGGTATAAATTCTGGCCCACATGGCCGGTCTCGATCAGTGTGTACGCCATACCTCGGGTACCGTAGCGCGCCGTGGAACGGTCGTAGTCCGCGACGAAGAGCAGCGACACCGGCGCCACTGCGCCCGACGTCTGTCCGACAGTCGCCGCGTACAGTTCCCGTCGGAAATCGCCGATCGCGGTCCGGTGAAGGACATGGGAAGCCCCGTCGTAGCGGTACAAGCCCGATTCCAGGCCGTCGACGTTGCCCGCAGCTACGAGTATCTCTAGTGGGTATGTGCCGCCGGCGGACGGTGCCGTGCGGTGTCGCCCGTTGCCGACCGGGCCCTGACAGGCCCACAGAAGCTGGGCCAGCGTGTCGATGTTGATCGGTTTAGCGGAAAACTCGCGGACGGACCGCCAAGCCGCCAGTGCCGCCTCTACGGATATGGGGCCGTCATGTCGCGGCTCTGGTAGCCGGACGAGGTCGTTGACGACGTTGTGCGGCATTGTGCTGGCCTCCTTCCGGTTCGCCACCCCGACCGGAATCATCGGACCTCATCCTACCAGGAATGCTGGGCCCTTGCGACGCGGCCTGAAACACCAAGCGTCGATGGACCGATAAGTGGACGAGCACGGTACAATCGCAAGCGTGAGGAGGCGCAATGGCTGGCTGGACGGGTCGATGCTGCATGGTGGTGGCTCTGGCTGGGGGTGCCGTCCTGGCTGTGGCCGCCGCTGCGGCGCCAGGGCGCTCCACGATGACGATGGCTGAAACGATGCCTGGCGCACTGGCTTCGGGCGTCTTTTCCCCGCTTCCCGCGGCCTGGGAGGCGCACCGCGCGGAACCGTTGCAGCGGGTCGGGCCTCTTCAAATTCCCTTGCGACGCGCGGCCGCCCCAGGGCCGCCGCTGGTCCTCGGTTGGCTGCCCTACTGGATGGTGTCCAACCCCACGCTCCACATGGACCTGCTGACGCACGTTGCATATTTCGGGGTCCAGGTCGGTACCGGAGGTGAACTGGTGAATCCTCGGCACTGGACCAACGGGGAACTGGCACCGTTGATCCTGGCGGCGCACGAGGCTGGTGTAGGCGTGGTGCTGACGGTGATCTGCTTCGATTCAAAAGTCATCGAAGCGGTGCTTGGCGACCCGCTCATCCGGACCCGGTTGGTGGCACGCGTGACGGATATGGTCGTCGAAGGGGGCGGGGATGGGGTCAACGTCGACTTTGAGGGGCTCCCATTGTCGAGCAAGGCGGATTTCGTGACCTTCGTGGCCGATCTGAAGGCGTCGCTCGATGCTGCCCTGGGGCAATCCCACGTTTCGGTCGCGACGCCCGCAGTTGACTGGAAGGGGGCCTACGACTACGACGAACTGTCCTGGGCGTCGGATGCTTTGGTGATCATGGGATACGAATACCACTATTCGGGCGGCTCCCCTGGGCCGATCAGCCCGCTGGCACCTTCAGACCGGTGGGGCCGGTATTCGCTTGCCTGGACCCTGGACGATTACGATCGTTACGCCGGCGTGCAGAACCGGGGGCGCATCGCGCTGGCGCTGCCGCTATATGGCCACGATTGGCCTACGGTTGACGGCTCCGTGCCCGGAGTGGCGACCGGGAAGGCCGCCTCCCCGAGTTTCGCCCAGTGCGCCGAGGGCGGGGTTCGTTGGGGCTGGCGTTTCGACACGGCGTCGACCACGCCCTGGTACTACATCCCCGGCGAGTCCAGGCAGGTCTGGTGCGAGGACCGTGCCTCGCTGGCGGCGAAGATCTCGCTGGCTTTCGACCGTGGTTTGGCGGGCGTGGGGTTTTGGGCGCTAGGCTACGAGGGCCGGTTGGACGCGCCGTGGGAGGCGCTGGCCGAGGCGTGGCCAGCGGCGGCAAGAACCGGGGACCAGGCGCCAGACGTTGGCGAAGAAACCGGCCCGGTCGACGGGGCCTTCTCGGAGGAGACCGTGACAGACGACAGGTCCGACTCGGGTCTGTGGGCCGATCGGGCCGAATTGCAGCGGGGAGATGTCGCAGCCCAAGACCGCGTGGCGACCGATGTGATTACGCTCGACGATTCACCTGCGGGCGAGGATTCGCGAGGGCCGCCGGCGCGGGGCGGGTGTGTCGCAGGCAGTCGTCCCGTGGGGCCGTGGTGGGTCCTGTCGTTCATTGTGCTGCTTACGGCATGCGTCCGGCGCCGTGGTGCTGGACGAATGGTTCTGTAGGCCTTAACTTAACCCCTGCGCTGGTCTGCCAGGTCGGTTTACAGCGCTGGAGGGAACCGAACCCATGGATCTTCTGCAACGTGCCGTAACCGTTTTAGTTCCGATGATATTGTCACTTTCCGTCCACGAATACGCCCATGCGCGAGTTGCATTCGCGCTGGGCGACGACACCGCGTCGCGGTCGGGCCGTCTGACCCTGAACCCCCTGTCCCATATCGATCCGTTCGGGACGTTGCTGCTCCCCGTAATCTTGCTGCTGTCGGGTTCCGGCTTCTTCTTCGGCTGGGCACGACCCGTGCCGATCAACCCGGTGCGGTTCTCCCGGCGCGTCACCATGAAGACTGGCGTGCTTCTGACTGCTGCTGCGGGCCCGGCCTCGAACATCGCGTTCGCGATCCTCCTGGGGTTTGCGTACACCATCATGCGGGCTGTTGGCGTGACCGATGTGCCGTTTTGGGTGGTGATCATGAACCAGAGTGCCCAGTGGGCCTCAATGACCGGCCGGGAGGTGTCGCCGCTGCTGCTGCTGATGGGCATGACGTTCCTGATCAACGTAATCCTGGCGATCTTCAACCTGATCCCGGTGCCCCCACTGGACGGTTCTCGGGTGCTGACCGGCCTGCTGCCAACCCACCTCGGGGAGCGGTACGCATATCTAGAGCGCAACCCGATCTTCGTGATGTTGGCGTTCGCCGTGCTGATCTTCGGCGCCGGGCGGTTCCTGCATGTGCCCGTCATGTGGGTGGTTCGGGGCATACTGTTTTTGACCGGAAACGGTTGATGCCTTTCTTCCCTTTGACCGGAATTCGGCCGGATACTTGCCAAACCACCCGACAAGGCGCATAGTACGCGAGGTTTCGGGGCTCACGCCTCTCTGGCGACCGGGTCGATGCGGAACCGACGGCGGCCTCTTCCGGCGATTCCACCGTTTTACACGACACAGCATGCCGGAATCGGGACTCGAACCCGATTGCCTGCGGATCGCATATCGGTCCGTTGACGGGCGCGTTTATGAAAGCGCGCCGACACTGGAGCACCCCCTTGAACGTAATGGCAACGAACCCTGGACTTTCAAACAAGGACGACTTCTCGTCGTTCGGCCTGGCCCCTGAACTGATGCGTGCCGTCGAGGACATGGGCTTTTCCCGTCCGACCCCGATCCAATCGGCAGCGATTCCGCCGTTGATGGAGGGGCGGGACGTGCTCGCGGCCGCGGCGACCGGTTCCGGCAAGACTGCGGCTTTCATGCTGCCGATCCTGCACAGACTGAAGGACCGGCCACGAGGCACCACGCGGGTGCTGGTGCTGGCGCCGACCCGCGAATTGGCGGCCCAAATTGCGGACCACCACCGGGAACTGGCGCGCCACCTGCGCGTGTCGGTGGCTCCGGTGTTCGGCGGTGTGGGTATGGCGCCCCAGGTCGACGCGCTGCGGCGCGGAGTCGATGTGGTCGTGGCGACGCCCGGGCGGCTGCTGGACCACATGCAGCACGACTACTGTCGTCTGGAAGGCCTGGAGACCCTGGTGGTCGACGAGGCGGACCGGATGCTCGACATGGGCTTCCTGCCCGACGTGCGCCGAGTGCTGGCGCGGTTGCCCAAGCAGCGCCAGACGATGCTGTTTTCGGCTACGATGCCGCCGCCGATCGTGCAGTTGTCGAAGGAACTGCTGGTCAATCCTGTCGCGCTGAACATCGAGCGCAAGGCCGCGCCTGCCAAGGGGATTTCGCACGCCGTCTACCCCGTGGACGACGACGTCAAGCCCGCGCTGCTGCGCGAGTTGCTGGCCCGGACGCAGTATCCCAGCGTGCTGGCGTTTACGCGGACGAAGCACCGGGCGAACCGGTTGGCGGATTATCTGGAAAAGCACGGCGTGCCATGCACCCGGATCCACGGCAACCGCAGCCAGACACGGCGTACCGAGGCGCTGTCCGGCTTCAAGGACGGGCAGTTCCGCGTGATGGTCGCGACCGACATCGCGGCGCGCGGCATTGATGTCGAGGAACTGGCGCTGGTCGTCAACATCGACGTGCCTCACGTGGCCGATGACTACATCCACCGGGTCGGGCGCACCGCGCGTGCCGAAGCCACCGGCGTGGCGATTACATTCGTGTCGCCGGCCGAGGAGGGCGACCTCCGGTCGATCGAGAAGGCGCTGAACGGACGGTTGGCCCGCCAGCGCTTGGAAGGCTTCGACTACGGACGGAAGCCGGAGGAACCCTTCGAGGTTCCCATCCGGGTCCGGATTGCCGAGATTCGCCAGCGCAAGGCCGAGGAACGGGCGCGGTCCCGCGCAAAGGCCGAACGCAAGACCGCCAACGAGGCAGGTCGACTAACGCAAGAGGATGCTGCCCGCAGGGCGCGCGATGAACGGATTGCTGCCGACGCTGGCCGGCGAACCGTGTCTGGGGAACGGGGCCCCGCTGGCCCGTCAGTAACTCCCGCTGCCGCAAGTCGGCGCCGCAGTTGGCAACGGACTTGACCCGATAAGCCTGGGTCCTACCCTGCCCGACGCAATCGGGCGACGACGAAACCATCCATACCGTGACGCCATGGTAAGGTTCTGATCACGCCATCCGTGCCCACGAAAGGGCCCTCTATCGGCACAGGCTCTCGCGTAATGTCGGGACGTTCCGCCAGTACCTTGGCGATAACATCGTCCCCTTCTTCCGGCGCGAACGAGCACACCGCGTATACCAGTCGGCCGCCGGGCCGGACCAGTCGCAGCGCCGATGCGAGCAACTCCACCTGCAAGTTGTGGGATGCTCCGATGTCCGCGGACTGCCGGACATAGCGCACCTCGGGGCGGCGGACCAGTGTTCCCAGTCCCGTGCATGGCGCGTCCAGTAGCACCGCGTCGAATGTGCCCACCAGCGCATCCGGCAACCGGCGGGCGTCTGCCGTCAAGCGCTGCGGCACGGGTAGGTCCGCGTCACGACACAAGGCGTCGGCTCGGTCCAGCCGTTTCCCGTCCACGTCGACTGCCAGCAGGGACGCGCCCTGTGCCAGCCCGAGGATCTGGGAGGTCTTGATCCCGACGCCGGCACACAGGTCCGCGATCCGCTCTCCCGGTTGCGGCGCTAGCGCGTGGACGACCAGTTGGGACGCCTCATCCTGGGGGACCGCCAGTCGCGGCACCAGGTTAGGCATTCGAAGCGACGCGCCCCCCACGACAGTGACGCCGTCGGGCGACCATGGCGTAGGTTCAGCGGTGATCCCCGCGGCTGCCAACGTTTCCAGAAGGCTATCGCGGCCGACCGTGCCCCGGTGCGCGCGGAGTGTTGAGGGCGCCCGTTGAGCAAGTGCCTCGTACCGCGTATCGGGCCACGGACCCGGGTCAGCGAGCCGCGCGATCGCATCCACCCACGCAGGTATCGATGCGACCACCGCCGGCGGCAACCCGGCCAGTGGGTCGCCGGCGGCCAGCATGCGCTCCAGGCCGCGCCCAACGGCGTTGACGAAACGCGCTGCGGGTTCGCCGCCCACCTTTCGTGCCGCGTTGACCGCGGCGTGGACACGTGCATGGGCTGGGATACGCGTCGCGAACAGCGTTGAGTACGCCAGGATCATCAGGATTTCGCGGATATCGGGGTGCGTTCGTGCCAGCGGGCGGCGGACCAGTCGTCCGACCACGGCCTCAAGGGCCAGCCGACGCCGCAGCACGCCCATGACCAGTTCATGCATCAGTCCCGCGTCGCGTGAATCGGCCGGGTAAGCGGTCAGTGCCTCGTTCAGCAGGTCGGTGGAACGCGCGCGTCCCTCCATGACCTGCACAAGCAAGGTCGCGGCATCGCGCCTGGGGTCGCCTGTGACGCGCCATTTCATGCCGGATCCTCGTCGGTCTGTTCGTCGCTTTCCGGCCCGGACCCCGGTGCCAGCATCCGCGCGACCGACGGCATGCACGCCAAACCGATTGCCACGCGGATCAGCAGCACAGCTACGATGGATGTGGTCGAGAACGCGTCGATGATTCCGCTTTGGCCCGCCGCGGTCGCGGCGAGGGCCGCGGGCACGTAGGGGGCGAAGAAGCCGCGCATCAGTACCTGCGTGGATCCCAGCCCCGACACCGATATCGGGACGAATGCGACCAGGGATAAAATCGGCATATAGACCAGCAGGGCGGGAATGGGGACGGGCATCCCGAACGACCGCGTGAACAGGTGGTTCATCACCGCGTAGACGAGGATCAGGCACGACCGCAGCAGTAACGACGCTATCAGATCGCGTGGCGCGATCCGCCGGAACGCCTCCAGGATATCGTGCGAAGCGATTCGCAATAGCCAAGGTGGCCCGGCCTGCACCCTGGCGAACGCCGCCAACACCGGGATGCACCCGACCGCGCCGATCGAAAACAAGACGATTAGTCGCGTCGGACCCGCTTCGAACGGCGACGCCCCTGACGCGACTGCGACCAGCGTCAGGGACCCGAAGACGGCCAGGTCGATGAAGTTCAGCAGGACGAACGGGCTGCCGGCCGCCCCCCAACCGCGTGTCGTGCGCCGCTTGACGACCGCCGCCATCAGGACCAGAGCCAGGTTGTAATTGACGATGTTCAGTAGGTAGGACGCGCCCTTGACCCGCAGGAACTCGCGCATGCCGACGCGCGTGCCGACGGAACGCAGCACGTAGCGGACTGTGAACGCGTCCAACACGAAGGCGGCGAGCACGGACAGGAACAGGTTCGCGGTGAATAGGACATAGTCGATGCTGCGAAGGGCGTTCAGCGCAGATGCGAAGTCGGTCGTGAAGGCCAGGAAGCCCAGCAGCGAGAGCGTGCCGACCCACGCCAGCGCGGCTTTCGCCCGGCCTTTTGCGCGACCATTTTTCGCGGGCTTTCCGATGCCGCCCTCCCATTGGCGCGCCATTGTAGCGGCAAACCGCCCGTCATGCATCGATGCCGAAGCGATGCCGAAGCGGGTTCCGGACGGCTCACCTTCCGGCCAGTGCGGGGGATTCGGGTTCCGGGGCGCGGGATTCGGGCTCCCCGTAATCCACCGTCACAAATTTCTAGATCTTGAAATCATTGAGCATGCTGCGGTCGTAGTTTCACCAATCCGGT
>CAZHDQ010000021.1:0-14200 GCA_964531595.1 uncultured Anaeromyxobacteraceae bacterium | reverse complement strand
GTGGGATCGGTACGCCGCTAGCCCTTGCTCGCGGTAGACACGCTCGGACTCATCGTCAGCCAGCACCCCGTCGAAGTCGAAGGCTACGCGCAGTTCGCGGTCGTCTGGGTCGTCCACGGCCGTCGAAGGCAGCACGGTGCCCGCTGCGTGGCCCGCCGCGACAGCCGCGGTGACATCGCCGGGATCGGCCGACAGGAAAAGCGAAGCACCGAAACCCGGTAGCCATGGCCAGGGGGCTTGTCCGTTGGTGAACGCGGCACGTGAAATCGGCAACCCGTGGTGCGCGATAGACGCGAATACTCGCAGGCCTGTTTCGGGCGAGTTACGCGAAAGCAGCACCACCTCGACAGGGGGATCGTCCGGGAACGCATCGTTCAAGGACAGGAGCCGCCGCACGAACGGCAGCGCGACGCCGGCCGGTAGCGGCTGTGCTCGCTGAGCCCATTGTTGTTGACGGTATACCTCACGCCCTTGCTCGCGAAACAGGCGATCGGATTCGCCCAGGTCGAACAATGCCGACGATGCGACGGCCACGACCAAACGGCGCTCGATGGGGTAAGCCTCGCCAGGGGTGGGCGGATTTGTCAGCGGTTCGTCCGACAATGCCTAGACCTTCTTACCGCCCTTACCAGCACCGTGGGCGAACGAAGCCTTGTGGAAGTCGCGGTTGGCCCTGGCGATGAAGTGGATCGCGATGCGCTTGGGGCAAACCGCTTCGCACTCACCGTAGTTCGAGCAGTACCCGAAGCCCTCCTCCTCGGCCTTGTGGATCATGGACAAAGACCGCTGCAGGCGTTCGGGTTGGCCCTGGGGCAGCAGCCCAAGGTGCGACAATTTCGCCGATACGAACAGTGCCGCCGAACCGTTCGGGCAAGCCGCGACGCATGCACCGCACCCAATGCATTCCGCTGCGTCCATTGCAAGTTCGGCATCGTACTTGGGCACTTGTGTCGCTTCGGCCAGCGGGGCAGCGCCGGTGCGGACCGTGATGAAGCCGCCCGATTGTATGATGCGGTCCAGTGAGGCCCGGTCGACGATCAGATCCTTCATGATCGGAAACGCACGGCTTCTGAACGGCTCGATCCATAGTTCCTGGCCGTCCGTGAAGTGGCGCATGTGCAACTGGCAGACCGTCGTACCCTTCAGCGGCCCGTGCGGCAGGCCGTTGAGCACCATGCCGCAGCATCCGCAGATGCCCTCGCGGCAATCGTGCTCGAAGTGAACCGGATCCTCGCCCTTCAGGATCATTTCCTGGTTCAAGACGTCCAACATTTCCAGGAATGACATGTGTTCGGAAACGTCGCGCGCTTCATAGCGGACGAAACGCCCCTTGTCCCCCGGCCCCTTCTGTCGCCAGATGTGAAGCGTCAGGTTCATTTGTAGCTCCTTTGCGCGAGCTGGATGCACTCATACACCAGCGGTTCGACGTTGCTGATCGCCTCGCCCCCCGACTGGTGTTCCCACACCGCCACGTGCGCGAAATTCTTGTCGTCGCGCAGCGCTTCGCCTTCCGCAGTCTGGTATTCCTCGCGGAAATGCCCGCCGCACGATTCCTCGCGTTCCAAAGCGTCGCGGCACAGCAGTTCGGCCAGTTCGAAGTAATCGCCGACGCGCGCGGCCTTTTCCAGTTCCTGGTTCAGGTCGGCCGCATCGCCAGGTACACGGACGTCCTGCCAGTACGCCTCTCGCATCGTGCGGACCTTGCTAATCGCTTCGGTCAGACCTTCCCGCGTGCGCCCCATGCCGCACAGGTTCAGCAACATCGAACCCAACTCGCGGTGGCACTGGTCGACCGTCCGCGAACCGTTGATCGAAAGCAGCCGCTCGGTCTGAGTCTTGGCCTCGGAGACCGCCGATCGGAATGCGTCGTGGTCGGTCCCGGTGCCTGGGACTTTCATGTTTGCGAAGTAGTCACCGATCGTGATCGGGATAACGAAGTACCCGTCCGCCAACCCCTGCATCAGGGCCGAAGCACCCAGCCGGTTTGCGCCGTGGTCGCTGAAGTTTGCCTCGCCCAGCACGAACAGGCCCGGGACGTTGCTCATCAGGTCGTAATCGACCCACAAACCGCCCATCGTGTAGTGGGGAGCAGGGTAGATCCGCATCGGCGAGCTGTAGGGGTCCTCGCCGGTGATGCGGTCGTACATCTCGAACAGGTTGCCGTAGCGCTCCTCGACCACGTGGCGCCCAAGGCGAGCGATACTGTCCGCGAAGTCCAGGTACACGCCGCGCTTACCCGGGCCGACGCCGCGCCCCTCGTCGCACATCCGTTTGGCGGCACGGCTGCTGATGTCGCGCGGGGCCAGGTTGCCGTACGACGGATAGATCCGTTCCAGATAGTAGTCGCGGTCTGCCGCCGGGATGTCTCCGGGCAGACGTTCGTCGCCGACGGCCTTGGGTACCCAGATCCGCCCGTCGTTGCGCAGCGACTCGGACATGAGGGTCAGTTTCGACTGGTATTCGCCGGACTGCGGGATGCAGGTCGGGTGGATTTGGGTGTAGCACAGGTTGGCGATTCCGGCACCGCGCTTGTAGGCACGCCAGATCGCCGACGCGTTGCAGTTCTTGGCATTCGTCGACAGGAAGAACACGTTCGCGTACCCACCGGTACACAGCAAAACGGCATCTCCGGCGTGCGATTCGATGGCACCGGTAACTAGGTCGCGCACCACGATGCCGCATGCCCGACCGTCAGCGACGACCAGGTCGACCATTTCTTTGCGGGTGTGCAGTTCGCACGCGCCGGCACCAACGACCTTCGCCAGCGCCGAGTACGCACCCAGCAACAACTGCTGGCCGGTCTGGCCGCGTGCGTAAAAGGTGCGCGAAACCAGGGCACCGCCGAACGAACGGTTCGCCAACTCGCCGCCGTATTCGCGTGCGAACGGCACGCCCTGAGCAACGCATTGGTCGATGATGGCGCCGGACACCTCGGCCAACCGGTAGACGTTGGATTCACGTGACCGGAAGTCGCCGCCCTTGACCGTTTCGTAGAACAGCCGGTACGTGCTGTCGTTGTCGTTTTGGTAATTTTTGGAGGCGTTGATTCCACCCTGGGCCGCGATGCTGTGGGCCCGTCGCGCGCTATCAGAGTAGGTGAACGCCTTGACATTATAGCCGAGTTCAGCCATCGATGCCGCCGCTGATGCCCCGGCGAGGCCGGTTCCGACCACGATTACGGTCCGCTTTTTCTTGTTGCCCGGGCTGACCAGTGCCACTTCCTCGCGCCGCCGCGACCATTTGTCCTCGACGGGGCCAGCCGGGATCCGTGCGTCCAGTTTCAACATGGTGACCCCCTCTACTTGCCGACCCAGCCGGCCAGCACCGCCACCGGGAACGACACGTCCCCGACGACAATTGCGACCGACAGGATGGTTGACAGACAGCGACGCGCGCCGTTGTACTTGGGATGGCTCCAGCCCAGCGTCTGGGTCCAGGACCAAAGGCCGTGGTAGAAATGGATGCCCAGCAACACGACCGCGACTATGTAGAACGCCGATACCCACCAGATGCTGAAGCCCGCAACCAGGTTCGCGTAGGCGTCGGGGGCGTGGCTGCCGGCTTGGATCGCGAACGAGCCCGCCGGCTGCACAGTGCCAGTGGTCAGGTGCAGGATGTGGTACAGCAGGAACAGGCCGATGATCGGACCCGACCAGATCATGGTGCGCGCGGCGATGTCGGCCTCACGGTAGCGGATCTTTGCGTATTTTTGAGGCCGGCTGGTCCAGCTTTGCACGGTTAGTTGCACCGCCGCCAGGATGTGCAGCACGAGTGCCGCTCCCAGCACGATCCGCGCGCCCCAAAGCAGCGGCAGCGCCGCCTCGGAATGCAGGAATGCGGCATAGGTATTGATGCGTTCCGGCCCCATGTAGATCTGCAGATTTCCCGCCATGTGCGCCAGCACATACAGGAACAGCAGGACGCCCGTGATCGCCATCACGAACTTCTTACCGACCGTGGATTGGTAGTACTCGACCAGCCAGTGCATGACTGTCCCTCGCCTTTGTGCCCCCACGCCGGAAACTGGTGGTTCGAGGAAAGCGGCGCGACGATCGCAGGAGCCGCGAATCCGAACCTGGGTGTCCAACGCTTGCGGAAGAATAGCCCTGCATGAAAAGTTGAGTCAACCCGAACTGCAAGTCTGCAAGGCCGGGGGATTCTGGATACGCGGCAAAAAGGGGCTGCTTACGGTTCACCTAATCGGGGATAGACGTAACGATTTCGCAGGCACCATCGTACAGGCCGCGCTTCAGGAAGATGTAAGCCTGCTTGCGGATGAGAATTTCGGAGTCGTTGGTCGGGTTCCCGGTGAAAGCGTCATGTCCGATGCCGTCGAACTGGAACAGGCCGGACGAAACGTCGGCGGCGTCGACCTCATCCAGCCCAGGCGCCGACTTTTGCACGGGCCGGACCAGCGGGAGGCCAGCGCCCCGGGCCAGTAGTTCGGCGGACTGGTTCGAGATGGTGTCGTCGTCGATGACCTCCTGGGCCAGCAGACACTTACCGGCATGCGCTTCGTTGTAGGGATGGGACAACATTCTGTGTGCGAACGTGACGCCGTCGCCACCCCACATCGCGTGGCTGCCCAGGTGCAGTACGCCCACCGACAAGAACATCGCGTTCAAATCCGCGAACTGTTTAACCAGCGCCAGTTCGACCAGGTGGATCATGCCGACACCGCCGACGTTTGACACCCACACCTTGATCCGCTCCGAAAACGGCATGCCCAGCAGTCCGATGATCGCGCCCAGCGAGTGGCCCAGGAAGCCGATCCGATTCGTGTCAAACGCCGGTGGGACGGGGTCGCCTTCTTCGGGGATGACAGTCAGTTCGGAGTGAAGACTGTCCAGCAGCATCGTCAGCGAGGCGATTTCGGTTGCACCCTGGCGGAAGTTATCGCGGATGCGCAATAGGTCGTTCAGTGCCAGGAAATCGTACCCGCCACCACCGCGCGAGCCGTGCCGGGGCAGTTCCCAACGAAGCACCGCCATACCCTCGCGCACCACGTCGCGAGCGTTGCGACACATGGCGCCTGGCGATGATTCGATGCCGTGGGCCAGCATGACGACAGGGTACGGGCCGGGGCCCGCCGGCACCATCAGTGAAAACGCGACGTCCTTCGGGGGAAACACGGTCCACCGACCATCCTTGAATTCGAACCGGCCCTTTGGAGACGTGAAGTTGATCGGCT
This sequence comes from uncultured Anaeromyxobacteraceae bacterium, assembly GCA_964531595.1. GTDB lineage: Bacteria > Myxococcota_A > UBA9042 > DTJE01 > DTJE01 > DUVQ01. Next base: position 9,009 of record CAZHDQ010000021.1, on the reverse strand, counting down.
GGAAGGTTCCTTGGATTACCAAGCCCAGTTCACCGGGTTCCATGGGGCAATCCGGCGAGGTGCCGTCTGTCCAGACGTTCGGCGATTCATCGCCATCCGGGTCCAGGTTGACGGTAATCTGCATCTCGGGGTCGTTTGGATCCTCGAAGCGCGCCATGACGCCTTCCATTTCAGTTGCGGCATTCCCGGTCGTGAAGTCCACAGCGGCGATTACGTGAGTCGCGTCAGGCAGCATGGGCACCAGGGCCTGCAGCCGGGCTGCCTCGACGGCGAACAGCGCGGTTCGTTGGGCGTCAAGCGTGGGCGGCGCAGCGATTCCCATCACCTGGGCGAACCCGCGGGACATACCGTACGTGTCGCCACCAACGGCCTGGAGTCGGTCGTAAATCACCAGCGCATAACGCGCCTCGGGGACCAGGGGCGTCAGCGGCGTCAGCGACACCAGATGGTGATCGCCGTCATCCTCGATGAAGTCCCGTGTATTTATATTGAATGGGACCCGTGCGACTGGAGCTCCGTCGGGTCCCATTTGCAGCAGAAGTACCGGACTGTCATCGTCAATCGTTGCCTCTGGCGTCGTCGGGAGTTCCGCCGGATCGACGGCAGCGCTGGCCAGGAAACTCAGAAATGTGTAGGTCGCGAATCCGTGGCACAGCGCCAATTGTTCGGGGTAGCCGGCATCGGCCATTAGTGGCAGCAGTTCGGCCGAAAACGCGCCTGTGTCCAACAGGATGTGCCCGTCGTCCGAATCCAGGTAATAGTCGTAGGGGTAGGGCGTGTCGACCGGTGTGGCGGCCAGGTCGAAATGCACGTGCAGGGCGGGTTCATCGTAGGGTGGGAGTTTTGGACCGGTGTCGGCGGGTTCTTCGTCCTCGGCGCTCTGGTCGTGAGTACCGTCGTCGGTAGGTTGCCATGCGTCCTGGCCCGTGTCCTGGTCCACGTCTTGAACCGAGTCCTGGCCAACGTCCGCAATCGCATCAGGACCGCCCAGGTCCGCTGGTGCATCGATCCCGCTGTTGCAGGCGACGATCAGTAGGCCGCATAACACCGTCAACACCGCAATTCGCCGCATCATCGCACCCCCAATTTCGATGGCGTCCATCAGTAACGCAGCGTACCAGACAGTAACGCAGCGTACCAGAATGCGGAAAACTCGGGAAAGGGGGATTTGTGCCTAAAATCCGTCGCTTTGATTCGGATTCGCTTTCGCACCCAGGGGCATGCGCGTCATCATCAGCGCCGATTCATGCTTGGCGTAGCGGTGCTGTTCCTGCGCGCGAATCGGCTCGCTTCCTTGCGTTACCCCTGTCCCCCGTGAAACGCATCGGCTAATATCGCAGGTGCTTTACCGTGAGGAGGTGCGCGTGAACGACAACCTGACCGGGCCGGAGCTTCAGGCCCTCTTCGAACGTGTATTCCAGCCGCGACCGGGCGAACGCACGCTGGCTGTGCTGGTCGACCTGCCCGATTTCGAGGTTCCCGACGGCCCCGCGTGGTTTCGTCGCCGCGACATCGCGTGCGAATGGGTGGCCCGTCTGGCCGCGAATCCCGGGGGGCTGGATGCCCGTCTGGTGGCCTACCGGAACGTCCGCAGGAACAACGCCGACCTGCCGGAAGTAGCGTGGTTGCTGGACAATCCCGTTCTGCCTGAATCCGCGGACGACCTGGACCCGGCGCGAGCGCGGTCGTTCGACGAAATCCTGGGCGGGCATTCGCTGGTCGTTGCCCCCACCGAATTTTCTGCGACCGCTCCCCTGAAACTGGCGGCCAAGCGGTTGGGTTTCCGCGGTGCGACGATGCCAGGTTTTCAACCCGGGATGATCCCGGCGCTGCGACTGGACTATGTCGAAATAAATCGCCGAGTCCGAGTGCTGGCCGACCTGCTGGATCGCGCCGTCGGTGCCGATATCGACTTTTTGGTGGACGGCGAACGCTCTTACCGACTGCGGTTGGACTTGCACCACCGTACTGCCCACGTTTCCGGCGGCCTGTTCCCCGAGCCCGGACAGGTCGGGAACCTGCCGTCCGGAGAGGCCTACATCGTTCCCTACGAGGGCGAGTCGCCAAATGACCCGACGCAAACCGAAGGGTCGATGCCGGTCCAGTTCGGCGAGGAAATTGTGGTGTACCGGATTGCGGGGAATCGGGCCTTTGCGGCTGATGGCGACGGCCCTATGGCGGGTCGCGAGCGCGAACTGCTGACCATGGAACCGGCTTATGGCAACCTGGCGGAACTGGGGTTGGGGGTTTTGGGCGACTTCGGCGTGGAACCACTGGGCGAAATCCTGCTGGACGAAAAACTGGGCCTTCACATTGCGTTTGGGCGCAGCGACCACTTCGGCGGGCAGGTCGGGGCCAAGGACTTCTCGCGCCCCGAAGCGGTAGTGCACATCGATCGTGTGTACGTGCCGGCGATGCAACCTAGGGTGGCGGTGCCGCGGGTGGATTTAGAGATGGACGACGGGTCGGTCGTTCCCCTGATGCGAGACGGGCGCTACACGATCCGGTTTGATTCTTCGAACGCGGCCGGCAACTGACGGGGTAGGCCAAGCAGTTTCGACTCCCCAAACGGGCTCATGGGGGGTATAATTGCCGTGCTCATTCTGGAGGTCGATCTTATGGAATCTTCGCCGGGAATCCGCGTGAACCGAATCAACGGCGTCGTGGTCGGCATCGTCATTGATAACAACGACCCCCAGAAGATGTACCGGGTGAAGGTCAAGTTCCCCTGGGTCTCGGAATCCGATGCGAACCTGACCAACGCGGCGGACCAGCAGGATTTTCCTTCGACCTGGGCGCGGGTTACGACGATGATGGCCGGCCCCGATCGCGGTGTCTTCTGGTTACCCGAGGTCGATGACGAGGTTCTGGTTGCTTTCGAGCACGGTGACCTGAGGCGTCCGATCGTGATTGGTAGCCTGTGGAACAAGGTCGATCCCCCAATCCACGGTGGGGGTGACGGCGCCAACGATTTCCGGACATTCTTTTCCCGTTCAGGGCACGTGATCCAGTTCCAAGACGGCGGGTCCAGCAATAAGGAGCGAATCGTCATCCAGACGAAAGTCGCGGCCGGGGACGCTGACAAGGACCCAACCGAGCGTGGCGGGCACTTCATCCTGATTGACCACTCGGACGGCCAAGAGCGCATCGAGGTCTCGGACGGGGAACGGAAGGTCTTTGTCCTGGTTGATTCCACTAATCAGAAGGTGGCGATCCACAGCGAGGACGGCGATATCGAGGTGTCGGCGCCGAACGGCACGATCACCCTCAACTGCAAGAAATTGCGCATATCTGCCTCGTCAACAGGGTCTATCCAGACGGACAGTTCGCTGAAGATCAAGGCCGGATCGACGGCGACTATCGAATCGTCCTCGGCCATGACCATCAAGGGTTCCGTGGTCAAGATCAATTGAACGTCCGCAATTGACGCGGTTTGTTCGCGGGGGGTGGCCGGTGGAAACGGTCCCGTTCATCCGAGTGATTACGGTCGGCGCCGATGGTGTCCCCATGGGGCTGGTGGTGGCCAAGTCGACCTGGGTCCTGGGCGAGGATCGGATCCTGCGACCGGTCGACGACCCAGAACCCGTGTGCATTTCCGATTTCTGGCTTCCCGGTGATGACCCGGAGGACGCGCCCGTGCGCATTGAGCACGATCTGGCGCCGGCCAAGGCGCTGACGGATTTCGTGATCCTGGGCGACGCGTATGCGCCGGACGGTAGGCCCGTGCCATCGTTCGACGTGCAGATCGACATCGGTACGCACCGACGGGTGTTGCGGGTGTTTGGCCCTCGTAAAGCGCATTTTCGTGGCCGCGACGCCGAGCCTGGTAAAGAGGGGCGGACCCTGCCGACGTTTTCCGATCCGGAACCAGTTACCCGCGTGCCGATGGATTGGCGACAAGCATACGGTGGTGTTGCCCTCCTGGAAGTGCCCGACACGGACGAACCGTTGGAGGTGCGCAGCTCAGGGAACCCCTTCGGAATGGGTTTTTGCGTGCAGCATCGTGCCATGGGTATCGACGGGTTGGCGCTGCCGCAGATCGAGGACCCCGAAAACCTGTTGACGCCGGCGGCCCTGGTGCAAGATGCGTCGAGACCCGAAACGCACCCGATCCCCGCAGGACTCGGATTTTTCGGGCGGAACTGGTATCCCCGCGTGGCGTTCGCCGGCGTGTTGCCACAGGATGTCGAGCGCACGCAGGAGCAGGCTCGCCAGCAGGCAGCGGAGCTGGACCCGCAGAAGGATGCGGAAACTGTCGCGCTGCTGAACGGACTGGATCCCCCGGTGATGGATTCCAGGTTCTTCCAGGCAGCGGCGCCAGGGATGCAGATGCCGATGCTTTACGGGGGCGAACCGGTAGCCCTGCGCAACCTGACGCCGTCTGGATACCTGTCGTTCAACCTGCCCGACCGGATGCCTGTCGTGGTGGTGGGCGGTATCGTTGTTGCGACGGACCTGGACACCGTAATCTTCGACGTGACGACCGGTCGCCTGGTCTTGACGCACCGCGGGCGAGTCGCCGTGACCGACGATGCGGGGGTGGAAGCCTTTCTGTCCGCGCCAGCCGAAGCCGGGTGGGAATCACGGGGGTAAATCCCTATTTTTGTGTCTGGATTGTCTGACCGTTACGGATTGAAACCGGTGTGTTTCTGGAATATTCTTTTGACATCATGGTGTCTTCCGTGGGGGGCAGACGCCGGGTGCATGTTTCCAATCGGGCTGCGTCGGTGGTTGGGCGGCGCACCAGCGGCCCGTGTCTCTTCCTGTTCATGTGCGCGTTCGCGGTGGGTGAATCCAGGGGTTCCCGCCGTAGCGTAGACCAGGAAACCTATTCCGGCTGCTGCATGGGGGTGTGCCATGGTGGGTGGCGCGCAGGTCGAACCGTTGAAACCTGAGGGTACGCTTAGAGAATTTTTCAATCGCAACGGCTGCATCAGGATCCGGCCCGACGAACCCGAAAAAGGCCGCCACGGGGGCGTCGAACTGCGGTTAGTCGTCGGCGACATGGCGGAACGCAAAAAGGTGCTTGCCGCCATGAAGGTCCTGGGGATTCCCCACGGCCGGGTCTATCGTAAGCAGCGGTTGCGTCGCCAGTGGGTGATTCCCGTCTATACGCGGGCCGACATCGTTCGTTTCCTGAAGACGGTCAAACCACTAAACCACGCCACGCTGGTCCGTGAAGTCCAGGCGACGATCAAGCGCCGGACGGCTGGCGAACATGCGCTCCCAGACTAGTGTCGCTGGGCTAGGTGCCAGAGGGTGTCCGCAGCCGTTCGTGGACATCGTCGAGCAACTGGCGAACGCGGCCCCTGGTTCTTGCAACAATTGCGTCAGCGTCGGCAGCCATTTGTGCGTTTGTGGCTGAAAAAGCGGCCGATTGGAGGTTGATCAGCACGTTCAATGCCGCCGCTTCGGCACCCGCCAATGCCATCGCGGCACCGGCCGCCCCGTCGGACAGGCAGTTCACATAACCGGACTCGGCGGCTTCGCAGGCCAGTTCGGCCGCCTGTTCGCACTGTCTGAGCGCTTCCAACGGCACTAGGATCGCCAAGTTGTTCGCGGCGTCCTGGGCGGTTTTGCGGGCTTCCTGTTCGGCCTCGGTGCCCCGGGGCATCCGGTTCGCATGCATGACGGCCTCGAATGCAGCGCTGTCCTCGACGACCAGATGCAGCAACGAACTTTTTAGTTCCTGTGCCCGGATCGCCAGCGCCTTCATTCGTTCGTGGATGTCGCGGAGTTCCGGTCGACGCACTGTCAGATTGCCGACCATCGCCGCCAGGGCGGCTCCCAGGGCACCCACGAGGGCCGCGACCGATCCCCCCCCAGGCGTGGGCACATCGCCGCTGACCTGGTCCGCGAAGGCGCGTACGGGTAGGTCGACGAGCGTTCGGTGGCCGCGGGCCAGCCGGTACTCCACGATCTTATCCTCAGGGACGAATGGCTTGGAATCATTGAGGCCTAGCGAACGGACCGCGATGTGGACCAGTTCGGATTCCGGCGCGGCCGGGGAAAGGCCTTGGCTTTCCAGGTAAAAGCGTCCGGCTGCGATCAGTGCTGCGCGTGGAACCAGACCGACTATTTCGCTGCCGGTGACGGCGACGCCCAGGAGGGCGGCCTGTCGGCGTGCCTCTTCGTACACCACGTGCAGAGGGGTGATTTTGCCGTCCAGAACGTTCACTGAGACCTGTGCGATCCCGTATTCCTCGATAACCCAACCGACCGCCCGAATGGCGCGCAGCGCGCCGGGCACCCTCAGTGGATCGCCAAGCGGGTCCAACAATCGTTCGCCGTCGCTGCCGCGGGCCGGCCCGCCGCCCTCGCGCATCCGGATGGCAATCCGGCTGGCCAGCAGGCGATCACGGGTGTTCAGGTTCAAGTTATAGGCGATCAGGAACTCGCGGGCGCCTATCACGGTCGCCCCGGTGCGGGCGTTGAACATCGCCGGGCCAAAGTCAGGCACCCACGCCAGGTCAGTCAGTTTCGAGGGCAGTCCCTCGTATTCACCCTGGCGAATGTCCGCCAGGCTATTGCGTTCCGGTCGGGTCGCGGCGTTTTCGTAGAGGTAGATCGGGATGCCCAGTTCGCGACCCACGCGTTCGCCCACCTGCCGGGCCAAGGCGACGCATTCGTCCATTGTGACGCCCGTTATTGGGACGAAGGGGCACACATCCGTGGCACCCATACGCGGGTGTTCGCCTTCATGGCGGGCCATGTCGATGCGCTCGGCGGCCGTTCGGATGCCCGCGTACGCCGCCTCGGCCACCTGTTCTGGTGTGCCGGCGATCGTGACCACGGTCCGATTCGCCGCAGCGCCCATGTCGACGTCCAGCAGCGTGGCGCCAGCCGCCTCCATCGCGGCCGTGATCGCACGGATCACCTCGCGATCACGGCCTTCTGAAAAGTTCGGAACGCATTCAATCAAGCGTTTCATTTTAAATCCTCGTCATTGGGACAGCGGTCGTCCTCGCAAAGTCCCGTTACCTTCAAGACTGGGCAGGGCATCCGGTTCGGCGCAAGGCGCACGCTGCCGGAAAGGACCCCTATCACACGCGCTCGGGCCACTAGACCCTGGGATTCTGCTTCCAGAAGCCTGTTTCTCAGTCGTCCGACCGGGCCGGTTTCGTCAGGAGGTTCCAGGAAGGACCGGTGCCAGGCATCGCCCAGGCTAATCTCGAATGGTGGGCATTCGCAGGTCGCTGGGTTCAGGCGAACCTGGAAGGACGTCGCGGTCTTGTGCTGGTCGATCAGCGCCTCCAACCGGTCCTTGGCGTAGTCGGCCGCAGTAATCGGTGTCGATGCGCAACCCACGCTAATCAGGCCGGTCAGGGCCAGTAATCCCACCAGCCACGGGCCTGCGCCGCCCGGCTTCATAGGTTGATGATCGATTTTCGGGGGCATTGCATCCTCCCGCCCGGAAACGTCCGGGCGTCAGCCGTAGATGGCCCACACGACGATCGCGGCCCAGGCGATGATGTTCAGGACGAATGGCACATCTCGGATCATGGCGTCCGTGGGGCTTCGTGGGTCGTCTTGCCGCCGCAACAGTTTGAGGAACCGCCCGATGCCCAGGAACACGAATGGCGTCGTGAACACCAAGCGCGACGTGCCGAAGTAGGCGCGGGTCTGCGGTGACAGCGTGTACATTGTGTAGGCGGCCGCTGTCATCAGAGCGACGGTGATCAACCCGATGTCCAGATGGCGCAGAGTGTACTGTCGCAATGCTGACCGGTGTGCATGCGACTCGTCGCCCAGGAGCGTCAGTTCCTGCCGGCGCTTTCCCAGTGCCAGGAACAGCGCGACCAGGAAAGTGCAGCCAACCAGGTAGACCGAGACCTCGGCGGTCGTAAGCCCTATTGCATATGAGCCGGCCAGGATCCGCAGCAAGAAGCCCGTGGCAATGCTCAGGACATCGAGCCACGCGACGTGTTTCAGCATGCTTGAGTAGGCGACGTTTAGCACCAGATAGCCGATGGCGACAATGCTGAATGCGTTTCCCAGCCAGAAGCCCAAAAAGACCGACCCGGCCAATGCCATCAGCCCGCCCGCCACTGCCGTCTGAATTGACAGGGTGCCGGAAGCGACCGGGCGGTGGCGCTTGATGGGGTGCAGTCGATCCTTTTCGACATCCAGTACGTCGTTGAGTACGTACACGGCGCCGGAGAGCATGATGAACGCCACCGTGGCCAGTCCGGCGCGCAGGAAGACCTCGGGGTGCCCTTCGGTGTGGGCCTTCGCGAACAGGGCAGGTGCCGCGACAAACAGGTTCTTGACCCATTGGCCGGGGCGCATCGTTCGGAATAATTGTCGCAGCGTGTTCATGGGCCATCCAGGGTGATGCTGCCTGCCAGAGTTTCGGGGATCAGGGCGATCAGATCAGATGCGGTCATACCGTACTCGGTAAAACGGATCGCGCCTACCTCGCCAGCGCGCCCGTGCAACTGCACGCCGGCACAAGCCGATTCGAATGGCGAAAGCCCGCGCGCCAACAGCGCACCGACCAGTCCGGAAAGCACATCGCCAGTGCCGGCCGTTGCCAGCGCTGGGCTGCCGGCGGCGCAGACCGCGATCTGTCCGTCCGGGGCACCAACTAAGGTCCCGGCACCCTTCAGAATCACCGTAGCGCCCGTTGCCTCGACCAGACGCTCCAAGGCAGCCGGCCGGTCCGATTGAATCGCCTCAACCGTCGTATTCAGAAGTCGTGCGGCTTCGCCAGGGTGCGGCGTCAGCACGTGGATTGGGCCGGTCAGGCGCCGGCCGCGGGGGCGCAGGGCCAGCAGGTTCAATGCGTCGGCGTCCACGACCGCCGGGATCGCCGACGCGAGCACCGCGTCGACTAGCTCATCACAACCGGGGGTTGTCGACAGCCCTGGTCCGACGATTAGGGCGGTCTTACGAGCGATGGCATCTGCCAGGGCAATCGGATTCAGGACCAGTCCGTCTGGCCCGAAACGTGCGGCGCGCGCCAGCATCAAGTCGGGGCAGCGCCCTTCCAGCAGGTCCGCCGATTCC
>CAZHDQ010000020.1:0-14240 GCA_964531595.1 uncultured Anaeromyxobacteraceae bacterium | reverse complement strand
CGATGGTACGGTGATTAGGTTCACCAGCGAGTGTTCCGGTGCCAACACCATGTACGTGACGCCAAACAGAGTGTCCGGCCGTGTCGTGAACACGCGCAGTGCCTCGTCATGCCCGTCGATCGCGAAGTCCACTTCGGCACCTTCCGACCGGCCGATCCAGTTGCGCTGCATCTCTTTTATCGCGTCGGGCCAGTCCAGGTCGTCCAGGTCGGCCAGCAGTCGGTCCGCGTACGCAGTGATCCGAAGCATCCATTGGCGCATCGGCTTGCGTTCGACCGGGTGCCCGCCGCGTTCTGACAACCCGTCGATGACCTCTTCGTCGGCCAGCACGGTGCCCAGGGCCGGGCACCAATTGACCGGAATCGATGTCTGGTAAGCCAAACCGCGCTCGAAAAGCTTCAGGAAGATCCACTGGGTCCACTTGTAGTAGGCCGGATCGGTCGTCGCGATCTCGCGGTTCCAGTCGTAGGCCAGACCGAGCGACCGAATCTGTCGTTTGAAGGTCTCGATATTTTTGCGGGTCGTGATCTCGGGGTGGACCCCGGTTGCCAGCGCGTACTGTTCCGCAGGCAGCCCGAACGAGTCCCAGCCCATAGGGTGTAACACGTTAAAACCACACATCTTTTTGTAGCGTGTGAGGATGTCGGTGGCCGTGTAGCCTTCGGGGTGGCCGACGTGCAGGCCGGCGCCAGACGGGTAGGGGAACATGTCCAGCACGTAAAACTTGGGCTTGTTGGAAACGTCTTCGGCGGCGAACGTATCGTGCTCAAGCCACCAGTTCTGCCACTTTTGTTCGATTGCGGTGAAATCGTAGGCGCGATCTTCGACGGACATCACTGTTTCTCCTTGCGAACCGCCCCGGTCGGGCGCGGGGATTATAACCGGGATTCCCCAGGTGTCCCCATTCGGGTGACGGTAGGGCATTGGTTGGGCGGGTCAAATTGGCTAGAATGCGTCGGAACATTCCGGAGGTGCATGATGATGCGTCGTTTCCTGGTTGTACTGTCCGCCCTGGCACTGCGGCTTCCGGCCACCGCGCCTGCCGACTGGGTCGACATGAAGTCCACCGCCCCCGACGACATGTTGTTCTCGGTCGGTCGCGACAGCGTCGGGTTGCTGTACGTGGGCGGCATGATGTTTTCGACCGGCGGCGGCGGCATGCCTAGCTTCGGGCCGGTGCTGAAAAGGTGGTTCGACGGAGACAAGTCGTGGCGCGACCTGGGTAAGGGCCTGGGCAGCGGCTTCGAGGCCAGTCCGGTCATGGACATGCACTTCATCAACGAGGCGACCGGTTGGCTCGCGATGGACAAGACGATCCGATACCAGCAGAGGTTGGGTACGTGGAAGAAGGTCGAACTGGATGAGGCGGTCACGAAACTGCACATGTTCGACGCAACGCGCGGCGTGGCGTGCGGCACCGGCGGTAAAATCTGGCGTACCGAGGACGGCGGGCTGACGTGGGATGGCGCATTCGATGTTGATTCCAGGGTAAATTTCGAAACGTTGCAGTGCTTCGCAGATGGCCGCTGCTTCGCGGCTGGGCAGGAATCCGAGAAAATCGAGGTCGAGCAGGGGACGCAGACCCGCTACAAGGACTGGGAGGTCTGGGCGGGGACCAAATTCGGCCGGAACTGGCAGAGGGTCCACCGGGAGACGCCCGCGGCAACGGACGGTGAGTCCGTCGGGCCGATCTTCTTCCTGCCCGGCGGGACGACCGGTTGGCTGGTCGTTGCGGAATGGGACAAGCAGAATTCGCGGACGAAGCAGGTTCGCCTGCTCAAGACGGTCGACGGCGGGGCGAGCTTTGTCGACATGAACCTGCCGGCCCAGGTCGGTACGTTCAACATGTTCTTCACAAACGCGATCTACCTGAGTATGGTTTCCGCGATGTACTGGGAGGACGCGTCCCGAGGCCGCCTGATCGGAGCCGCATACGTCGCCGACGAACCCACCAGCGCTGGCGGTACTCCACCGCCTATCTACCGGCGAACCGACTTCGTGACCACCGACGGCGGCAAGAACTGGACGAAGCCAAACCTGGGCGAAATCACAATGGACATGACAGGCGGTGCCTCGCCCCAAAGCGATCCTCGGCCGTTCGGCGGGTACTTCGACAGTTGGGTCCAGGGGATCGTCGTCGGTGAAAAGGGGTTGGTGCAGGCGTGGCAACTGTCATGCTCGCGGAACTCCGAGTGCGGTACGGGCTACCTTTGCGACCGCGGGACCTTAGTCTGCGTGCCGGACCCGGACGTCCCGGGACCGGATGCAGGCGCGGGCAGCGACGACACCGGTTCCGCCCGGGACGCGATCGATCCGGCGGATATCGCGCAGGGCGCGGACGGGGCCGTGACGGGAGATATCCGCATCCCGAACGACGTATCGAGCGAAGGGTCCGGCGGCGGATGCGCAGGTGGTGGCGTGCCGGTGCCGGGAGCGATGGTGCCGGTGCTGCTTGGCTTCATCGGGCTTGCCTGGGCGCGAACGCGGAGGTTCTTCTAGCGATAATGCGTGCCGTCAGGACCTTTCGACATCCAGCTCAGGTCATCTTTCACTTGACTTCCAATTGATGTAACTTCATTATTCGCGAGTTTTCCGGTAATACCGGAAACGATGGTCCGCATCGGGCGGACTGGGGAGGTGGGTTATGCGTCTGGGTCCGGTGGCGTGACGCCCCGGTCCCGTGTCCAAAGGAGGGCAAGATATTGAACGCACTCGGCCGTCACCTTGTTGCGGATTTCCATGGCTGTACTGAGGATCTTAATGATCCGAAACTGGTCATGGACGCGCTGGAAAAGGCGTGCGAGGTTGCCGGGGCGACGATCATCAGTCGCACCGGACATCACTTCAGTCCCTACGGGGTCACGGCGGTCGTAGTGATTGCCGAATCCCACCTCGCCGTACACACTTGGCCCGAATACGGGTACGCCGCCGTAGACCTGTTCACCTGTGGCACCACCGTCGACACCTGGAAGGCCTTTGACTTGGTCAAGACCGCTTTCGGTGCGACCAGGGTCGATGTCAAGGACATGCCTCGGGGCATCCTGTCTCAGGCTGAATTGGCACGCGCTGCAGCCAAGGCCGCCTAGTTCATCAATTCCCTTCCTGACAACGCCATGGGGCGCAATCCCGCCAAGATGCGGGCCTCTACCGCCACGTCTGGATCGTCCGCTGCTATCGTGCACTCATTCTTCTTGACACCTGATATCGGATTCGCCTAACGGCTGTGGGTTTTCGTTGCCCTCGTCGGTGGATCGTACCAATCCCCAGTGTTTGGGAAGAAAAGGCGCAGGGGGCTGGTCGGCTGGCCGGTTCTTGGATAGCTAGGGCTGCGCGGGATCGTCTGGTAGTGTGGGGGATGGTGGTGGTGCCTGTTCTGGTGCCTTCGGTAGTTGCGTTTTTCGGCGCCGCAGCAAGCTGAACAGGATGAAACCAGCCAGCAGCAGGACCCCGGCGCCAACCAGGATCAAAAGCGTGATCGACACGCCATCGCTTGCGGCGCCCTCGGCCGAGATTCCGTGGAGGCTATTGAACATGGCTTGCAGTTCGGCGTACGCAGTGTCCGGTGGCGGCGGTTCGCTTTTTAGCCGGTCGCATTCCAGGACCTTCGGATCCGCGCCTATCTCACCATAGAGGACAACTAGGCGATCTGACAGTTCCTGGCTGAGCGCGGAATCGCCCTCTTTGCCCCGCATCATTTGGAACGTGTTCAGGCCCGCATCCCCATGTGAAATGGCGATCAGCAATGTCCGGCCGCCGCCTTCCAGGTCCATGGCGATACGCGCGCCGCCCGAGGGTTCCACGCTCAGCGCAGACACGGACCACCCGGTCAGTCGATCCAGGTGCGGTCTGAGGGCCGTCTCAGCGCATCCAGCGTCCTTGCCACTTGCCGTTGTTGGGGCCATGCTGGCCAGCATCAACAGGCCGGCTGCGGCCGGCAACCATCGCGTCGTCATCCGGAACATCGCCGTCCTCCGTTGGCTACTTCAGCGCGGGGAGTGTATCACAGACGGAATGGGGTAGAATCCGTCAATGAATCGACGATTCCACATCTTCGGCATCTGGATCCTGCTCGGACTCGTCGTGGCGTTCGTGCTTCTGTACGACCGGCACGCCGTCCCGACGGTCCCGTATTCCGATTTCAAGCGACTGGTGGGTGTCGGTGCCGTCGAGGCGGTCCGTCTCAAGCGAGGCGAGGCCGACATCCGACTCGTGGACGGTTGGCGCGACCGCGTGACGGATTGGTCGGACGTACAAAGCTTCGGCGGCGTGGACCGCAACGTATCGACGAAGCTGCTGCCGGTCGAGGACCGCGACCTGGTCGGGCAGTTGACCGATGCCGGCGTGCGGATCGACGGGCAGGGGACCGAACTGGCGATGTACCTGGGCTGGGTGGTGCCTTTGCTCGTGTTGCTCGGGTTTTGGTACATGATGTCGCGTCGTACTTCGCGGTCTCAGGGCGAAGCGCTGGGCTTCGGCAAGAGCAACGTCCGGATATACAAGCAAGACGACGTAAAGACGACGTTCGCCGATGTGGCAGGCGTGGATGAGGTGAAGGTCGAATTGAGCGAGATCATCGACTACCTGAAGCTGCCGACCAAGTTCATCCGTGTGGGGGCGCGGATACCGAAAGGGGTGCTGCTGGTCGGTCCTCCCGGCACCGGCAAGACGTTGCTGGCCCGTGCCGTCGCGGGTGAGGCCCAGGTGGCGTTTTTTTCAATCTCGGGGTCGGAGTTCGTCGAGATGTTCGTCGGCGTCGGCGCGGCCCGCGTGCGCGACCTGTTCGAGACGGCCATGAAGTCCGCTCCGTGCATCATATTCATCGACGAACTGGACGCGCTGGGAAAGGTGCGCGGCCTGTCGGCGGCCGGCGGAAACGACGAACGCGAGCAGACGCTGAACCAGTTGCTGGTCGAGATGGACGGCTTTGAACCAAACCGTGGCGTCGTGCTGATGGCCGCAACCAACCGACCCGAGATCCTGGACCCAGCGCTGCTTCGGCCTGGGCGGTTCGATCGGCAGATCCTGGTCGACAAGCCCGGCCGGCAGGGTCGCGAGGATATCCTGAAAGTCCACATGAAGGGTGTCGTGCTGGCCGACGACGTCGATCCCGGGCGCATCGCCCGTATCACCCCTGGATTCGCGGGCGCCGACCTGGCCAATATCGTCAACGAGGCCGCCTTGCTGGCGGCACGGTACGACCGAGACCGTGTTGTCCAGGCGGATTTCGATGAGGCCATCGAGCGGGTCGTGGCCGGACTCGAGAAACGTGGCCGTCTGATCACGGAAAAGGAGCGCCGGATCATCGCGTACCACGAGATCGGCCATGCGGTGGTCGCCGAATCGTTACCGGGCCAGGATCTGGTCCAGAAGGTATCGATCGTACCGCGCGGCCTTTCGGCGCTGGGCTACACGCTCCAGGCGCCGACCGAGGATCGGTATCTGATGACGCGCACCGAATTGGTTGATCGAATGACCGTGCTGCTGGGGGGCCACGCGGCCGAGATGTTGTTCCTGGGAGACATCTCGACGGGTGCCCACAACGACTTGGCCCGCGCGACGGACATCGCCAGGTCTATGGTCACCCGGTTCGGAATGAGCTTGTCAATCGGCCCGGTGTCGCTTCAGAGTGGGACGCATGCCCCGGCACCATGGGAGCCGTCGAGCCCGCGCGAGTTCGGCGAGGAAGTGGCCGGTCGCGTCGATGTCGAGGTCCGGTTGCTGGTTGAGGCGGCGCGTGATCGGGCTTCGTCTCTCCTGTCTGGGCGCCGCGGTGTCGTTGAGTCTGCTGCGGTGCGGTTGCTGGAACGCGAGACCTTGGACGGCGAGGAACTGCGCACCATGCTGGCATCGGACGGACAGGCGCCGGTGCCCAGGCAGCCCGCCACGTGAATAAAGGACCCAAGATGCTCGAGCGTCGCATTTCCCGACGCCAGTGGTTGCACCAGATTCTGGCCGCCTCCGCGGGCATGGCGATCCTGCCGGCGCGTGGGGTCTCTGCTTCGGAATTCAACCGCTTTCGCGTCGCCCAGGTGACCGTTGGGGACCTGCCGCCGGCTCGTCCCGACGCCGCCTTCGTCCTGGCGCAAGAGGTCCGGTTTCGGACTGCGGTCGACGTCAAATTGGACCGCGTTGTGGTCGCGATGGGATCGACCGCAATCTTTGATCATCCGTTCCTGCTCTGGGTCGGCGACGGCGACTTCCCGCCGCTGACGCCCGCCGAGCGCTCGAACCTGGCCACGTTCGTCGGCGCCGGGGGCTTCTTGTTGATCGACAACGCGGGGGAAGGCGTCGCCTACTCTGTTTTCGACCGGCGCGTTCGCGCGGAACTGGCTGCCGCGCTGCCTGGAACGGCTTTGGAACCGATCCCCGAGCCGCACGTGCTATTTCGCAGCTTTTACAAGACGACATCGGTGTTCGGTCGTCGGGCGCGCCGGACGTTCATGGAGGGGGTGGTTCTGGAGGACCGACTTGCGATTGTGCTGTCCCACAACGATCTGGCCGGTGCGTGGTCCCGCGACGGTTTCGGTGCTTGGCGGTTCGAGGCGCTGCCCGGTGGACCCACCCAACGCGAAGGGGCCATCCGGTTGGGGATCAACCTGGTCATGTACGCGCTGCTGCTGGACTACAAGGACGAACAAGCCCACGTCGAGACTCTACTACAGCGCCGTCGGCTGCGGCCCGAGGAACTGAAGCAACCGGGCCGGCCCGGGGTGGATGACTAAAATGGAGCAAACGCTTCATCTGCCCGGTCACACGGGCCTGTCCATCGCCGTGGTCGCCGTGCTCGCGATCGCTGGCCTGTTGCTGTATTTCGCCCGCGTGCGGCGCATCGTTGGGCCACGAGATCAGGTGCTGCTGACCGCGTTGCGTCTGGTCGCGGTGGGTGGCATCGTGCTGGCCTGGCTACAGCCCTCGCTGCGTTTCGCCGAGACCGTTCGCCGCCAGTCGGTCGTGCCGGTGCTGGTCGACGAGTCACTCTCGATGGCTACCAGGGGGGCTTCCGGACTGACGCGCGCGCAGGCTGTCGCCGCCTTCTTCACTGAGCATCGCGCCGCGTTCGAGCAGTTGGAGGAATCGCACGAAGTTCGGTACTTCGCGTTCGCGGACCACGTGCGTCCGGTCGGTCGTCCGGACCTGGAAAACCCGCTCGAACCGATAGGGGGCGCGACCGACACTCTGGGGGCGATCGAAGCTGTGGTTGCCGGGGCCAAAGACGCGCACTGGGGTGGTGTTTTGGTCGTGACCGATGGGATCGACCGTGGCCAGGTGGTGGGGGCGCTCGGGTCGGGTGGTGCGCTGACGGTCAAGGATCGCGCACGCCTGGAAGCGCTCCCTTGCCCGGTTTTCGTGTTCGTGCCTCCAGATGGCCCTTCCCCGCGTGACATCGAGCTGGAGCGGGTGCCAGGGCTCGATTACGTGCTACAGCGGGATCTGGCCGAGGTACGTGTCCGAGTCCGTGCGACCGACCTGCCCGACGGACCTGTCCACATCCGCCTTCTCGAAGACGGCGATGTTCTGGACGAGCAGGAGACGGCGACCGTCGGCGGTTGGCTGGAGGTTGTGCTTCACTACCTGCCCCGATCGCCGGGTCGCCACATGCTTGAAGTGGATGTTTCGACGCTTCCCGACGAGGCGACGGACCGCAACAATCGACGCACCATGCTGGCCCGGGTACACCGCGACCGCGTTCGGGTGCTCCACGTTTCTGGCCACGCCAGTTGGGACGCGCGCTTCCTGCGCGAATACCTCCGCAGGCGTCGTGATGTCGAATTGGTATCTTTTCACACGTTGCGGACGGCGGACACTGACCCGGGTGGCGACGACGATCAGACGACACTGATTGCCTTCCCTGCCGAGGATTTGTTCGTCCGGCGCATTGAGGGATTTGACCTGGTAATCCTCCAGGACTACGAGTTGCCAGAGGTGGACCGCCCCAGGTTTGCCGCCGGGGTCGTTGATTACGTCCGTAAGGGCGGGGCGCTGTTGTTCTTTTCGGGCAGTAATTCACTGGGTGCCCGCGGCCCCTGGCCCCAGGATCTGGCCCCCATCCTGCCCGTGCTGACACCGCCGCCACCGGTTCATGGCATGGTTGAGGGACGTTTTTCGGTGGAACCAACGGCGGCCGGCCGTCGCAGCCCGATTTTGGGCACGGGCCGCCGTGAGTTGGGGGTGCCGCCGCCGCTTCCGGCCGTGACCCCGGTCGGTGGCGTCACGTCTGATGCGACTGTGCTGATGCAGACGTCCGCCCAGGGGATTCAACCGGTACGGCCTTTGGTGGTGGTCGCTCCCCGCGGTCAAGGGCGCGTTGCGACCGTGCTGACGGACAGCCTGTGGCGCTGGTCGTTCGACGCGGGGGCCGCGGTGGGCTACCGGGAGGTGCTGGACGGACTGGTCGCCTACCTGACCAGGGACCCAGCCGGCGACCCACTGCAAGTCTTTGCGCCCAGACCCCGCGTGACCCCGGGGACTGCTCAGCCCGTCCGTATCCTGGCCCCCGACGGCGTTGCATCTGTTCGGGTCGACATCCGGGAGGTCGGGGACAGCGAGGTGCCCCCTCTGTATTTCGGGGATCTGCCGGTCGACGACGCGGGCGCGGCGACTGTTACGGTAGTGCCCCGAGGCCTGGGTACCTACCGGGTCGTCGCCGAGTGCCTGCGCGGCGAGGTTTCCCTACACGCTCAGACGCTGTTTCTGGTGGCGCCCGACGACGACGAAATCGACACGATGACATCGTTGGAGCGTACGACCCCGGCGCTGGCAGCGCGGACCGGCGGCGGCACCCGCACGTTAGCGGCCCCCGAGATCGCCACCCTGCCCTTGAAGCCCGAGGTCGTCGTCCGTGTCGGGATCCTGTCGGACCAGTCGCTGTGGGACCACCCGCTGGTCCTGCTGCTGCTGCTCGGCGCGCTTGGTCTGGAATGGTTTGCCGAGCGACGGCTTGGATACACCTAGGAGCAAAAGAACATTGCGCAACATCCGACTGACCATCCAGTTTGACGGTGCCGACTTCTGTGGTTGGCAGATCCAACTAGACCAGCGCACCGTTCAGGGCGATCTCACAGCGGCCTTGTGTCGGCTGACCGGCGCGGACGTGTCCCTGACGGCGTCTTCGCGTACCGATTCTGGCGTGCATGCCCTGGCGATGCCGGTCAGTTTTCGGCTGGACACGCAACTGCCGCTGAAGGCGTTCGTTTTCGGGCTGAATACGATGCTGCGACCCGATGTCCGCGTGTTGGATGCGATCGATGTACCGCCCGACTTCCACGCGCGGTTTTCGGCCAAGGAGAAGACGTACGTGTACCGGATCCAAAACGGCCGGGTGGCGCTGCCTCTTGAACGGCGACACGCGTGGCACGTGCCCGAACCGTTGGATGTAACGGCGATGGAGGACGCGGCGCACCGGTTGATTGGGACCCACGACTTCTCGGCCTTCCGGTCAGCGCATTGTGACGCGGCGTCGCCCGTCCGGACGCTGGTTCGAATGGACCTGTCGCACGAGCGGCCGGGCATCCTCGCAGTCGAGGTGGAGTCGGGCGGTTTTCTGCGCAACATGGTGCGGATACTGGTGGGGACGTTGGTAGACGTGGGGCGAGGGCGGTACCCAGCCGAGTGGGTCGACGAACTGCTGGCGCACGGCGATCGAACACGGGGTGCCCGGACGGCACCGCCGCAGGGCTTGTTCCTGAAGTCGGCACGCTACCTGTGAATGCGGATTATTGACGTCCGAACGCGCGGCGAAGCATCGCAAAATCCTCGCGACCGACCCCCCTCAGCAGGACCAGCACGACGACGAACACGCCGCCAGCGACAATGGGGCGAACCGGCCAAGGTACCCGTCCTGCAAGAAGAACCGACAGGCCCAGTCCGGCCGCCGCCGCGACCGCGGATCCGACCGCCGTTGAAAACCACGGGGCGCCTCTAAAGACCCGGGCGACCAGCGCACCTGCGACCCCGGCACCAGCCAGTGCACCCACTAACGTGGCCGTCGCCGCGTTTTCGAGGGCCGCGCCCCCGTTGCGTCCCGGCAGTAGCAATGTGAGTAGACCCAACTGCACGACAACTGCCCCGACACCACCCAGGACCGAAATCCAGGGGCGGCCGGCCGAGGCAACGATGGCATTGCCCACGAACATCAACGCCATCAAGGCGCCGGCGGCGAGCAGTGTCACCAGGACCGGAGCACCCTGCGCGTACGCCGTGCCGAACAGCAGGCCCAGGACCTCGGCCGGGGCGGCGCCCAACACGGCAACCGCCCCACAAGCGAGTATCGCCGAAAGCCGCATGGCCCCGGTCACAGCTTTACCGGCACCCGCTTGGTCCCCAGAGCTGGCGGCGGCGGATACCATAGGAAACACTACGAAGGTCAGCGAGATCACGGCCTGGTAGGGCAGCAGTGCTACGTTTTTGGCGGCGCCGAAGATCCCCGCCGTCGCCGAAGCCGCGTCGGCCGTCCCTCCCGCGCCCTGGCCCAGGGCGGCCTTGAGCCAGATGACGTCCGCCTGCAAAAGCAGGTTCAGCACCAAAGCGTATCCCGACAAGGGCAGCAGATATCGCAGCAGTGGCTTCATGGCCAGCGAACGGTCCCGAGGTGTCGTCCAGAGCGTGCGCCGGGCTACGATTGTCGCAATGACCAGTACCGCGACCGCGGCGGTCGCAAAGGCGCCGAATGCCCAGGCGACCGAGCCGGTCAGCACGACAGCCGCGACCATCAGGCCCGTCTTTATCGTCGAGAAGGTGACATCCAGCCCTGCCTGGCAGCCGAACCGCCTGGTGCCGTTGAACAGCCCCACAAGTGCGGCGTAGAACGCGTAGGCCAAAACGATGATCGACGCGACGCGGATCGGCAGCCCCAGCAGTTCGTCGCCTAGCAGTCGATCCGCGATGATTCCGGCCCCGGCGAACATCGCCAAAAAGACCGGCCCGAACAGCAGAGCCTGGAGTGCAAACGCCGAGCGCCGGACGCGTCCCAAGTCGGCGTCGTGCTCGCTGGCCAACCGGGAGACCCCCTGGACCGTTGCCGTGATGACGACCATCGTTACGACGTTGAGCAAGGCGGAAACGACCCGAAAACGTCCGAATAGCACTGGGTCTCCGAACAGGCGGGGAAACGCGAGCGCCGTGAATGTAGCTGTAATCAGAAAGTAGAGTTTGGCGCCCGTGATGAACAAGAAGCCCCGTCCCGCCTCACGCAGCCTTGTGCCGTTGTCTCCCACCGGATCCATCGCCTCTGTGATTGCCTGACGATCGGGAAACCGCCGTTCCAGGCGGTCGGCCACTTCTAGCACCGGCGGGAAAAAGCGTCAAACGTGGCGAGGCATCGCTACGTGAAGCGGGATTCGGCGCAGGTGACTGGGTCATTCGAGGATTTGCAGCACCGCGCGTTTTTGGAGTTTTGCAGCGGCGTTGGAAATCAGTGTGCGCAAGGCCCAGGCCATGTTGCCCTCGCGGCCGATGACCTTGCCCATGTCGTCCTTGGCGACCCTGACCTCAATGATGATCGTGCTGCCGCTCTCGACAACATTCAGCCGGACCTCGTCCTCGCGGTCGACGACCGCCTTCACCAGAGCTTCCGAGAATGCCTTCATCGCTTCCCCCGGTCGAATGGACACACCTCAAGCCGCCGTTTCGGATTTGCTCTGCGCGCGGGTGCTTGATCGTATCACAGGATTTTGTGGATGCAATCGGTGTGTCTCAGCCGCAGCGATTTCGAAGTCAAACCTCGGCCGAGAAGTGGGTTGGGGTCAATGGCGGATTTCGTCGGGCTCGTCCGTCAATCAGGGCGGCGCCGATCTATGCGGCTTGGTGCAGGCGCCGCGCGAGGCGGGCGACCTTGCGGGACGCGCGCTTGCGAGGGATCACGCCCTTGGATGCGGCGTGCATCACCACAGATTCAGCCTTGCGGAAGGCTTCTGTGGCCGCCGGGGTGTCCGGCGTTTCCTGCTGAGCCAGCGCCTTCTTGACGAAGGTCCGAACCATCGACTTGTAATGAATGTTACGCGCGTGCGCCGCCACGCTCTGGCGGTGCCGCTTCTGTGCCTGTTTGTGATTGGCCACGAGTCCTCCAACGAGATCAGACCGAAACGCCGAAAGTTTCTACAGGAGTCGTCCAAAGAAGTCAAGGGAAATTGACACGCATAAGCCACTTGCTCAAGGGCTGGTCGTGCTCACCCGCCGGTAGAAGATCGTGATGGTCAGGCAGTGGAACTCCCGGTCGGAGCTCTGCGTGACTTCCCGATCGATCGGGACAAGTCCCGGGTGCGCGTCTAACCAGCGGGTGATCACTTCGCCCATTTCCTCGCGGTCCTTGGCCTTCGTGGCCGAGAACACCTTTATGCCGTCGAATTGGCGCACGTCTGTCATCACGCTCCCTCCTGCTGCGACGGCGCCAGGGCCAGTTCGGCCATCGCGCCCACGAGTTCCCGGACCCCCTGCCCGGTCAGGGACGAGATTACGTGGAAAGGCACCGCGCATCGAACGGCTTGGCCCCGGAGCGCCTCGATGCCGGGGCCGTCTTGAGCGATGTCTGCTTTGCTGGCCACCAGGATCCAGGGCCGCTTGTCCAGTCCGTGGCCGTAGGCAGCCAGTTCTCGTCGCACTTGGTCGAGGTCGGCCGATGCGTCCTCGGCGGTCGCCGCATCGACCAGGTGGACCAGTGCGCGTGTACGCTCGCAGTGGCGCAAGAACTGGTGTCCCAGCCCCACTCCGTCTGCCGCGCCCTCGATCAGGCCTGGCATGTCCGCGACTGCGAATGATCGGTCCCCGATCGCGACAACGCCCAGATTTGGCACCAGCGTTGTGAACGGGTAGTCAGCCACCTTGGCCTTAGCCGCAGAGATTCGGTTGATCAGCGTAGACTTGCCTGCGTTGGGCAGGCCGACCAGTCCGATATCCGCCAGCAACTTGAGCTCCAGGCGCAGCATCCGTAATTCGCCATCACCACCAGGGCGGGCAAAGGTCGGCGTCTGGCGCCAGGGTAAGGCGAAGTGCTGGTTGCCGGCTCCGGGTTGCCCGCCGACGGCGACGACCAATTCCTGGCCTGATTCGACCAGGTCGCCCAGCGGTTCTCCGCCGTCCTCGGGGAAGATGACCGTGCCGACCGGGACGTTCAGTACCAGCGGCTCGCCGCTGAGCCCCGTTTTGTTCGTCGTGCCGCCATGTGCGCCGTCGGGTGCTTTGTGCTTGCGTTTGAAGTGGTAGTCGAGCAGGGTCTTCATGTGCGGATGTGCGCGCAGCACGACGTCGCCGCCGCGGCCGCCGTCGCCTCCGTCGGGTCCGCCCTTGGGCGCGAACTTCTCTCGACGGAACGAAACTCGCCCGTCACCCCCGCGGCCAGAACAAACCTCGATCACCGCTTCGTCGATGAATCGCATCGTGCCTTCCGGAGAGAACGTTGGGTGGGTCCGAGGAACCGGTATTCGGAAGGGGGCGTCAGCCTTAGGCGACGACCGTCGGCATCACGTCGACGTACTTCCGGTTCCGGTTCATGCGGTATGTAACGGTCCCGTCCGCCTTGGCGAACAGCGTGAAATCACGGCCCATACCGACATTCGTTCCCGCAAAAATCCGGGTGCCCAACTGGCGGACCAGGATGCTGCCGGCCGGGATAGTCTGCCCGCCGAACACCTTAACGCCGCGTCGCTGCCCCTGGCTGTCACGCCCGTTCCTGCCGCTCTGTCCCTTCTTGCGTGCCATGGCTCACTCCGCCTTGATTCCCTGAATCACCAGTCGCGTGAACGCCTGCCGGTGGCCGGCCTTCCGGCGGTAATTCTTGCGCCGCCTGATCTTGTACACGATGATCTTCGGGGAGCGGCCGTTAAATACGACCTTCCCGACGACCTCGGCACCCTGCACGTTCGGACGGCCCACGGTTGTGGCGTCCTCGGTGCCGATCAAGAGCACGTCCGAAAAATGAACTTCTTCTCCGACTTCGACTGGCAATTTCTCGACTTCGACCGTGTCGCCTTCGGACACGCGGTACTGTTTGCCGCCGGTACGGATGACTGCATACATTGTGGGCCTCCGCCATCCCAAAACGGAGAGCGATTGTATTGAAAGACAGGGCATTGTCAACCTCTTTTGGCGGGATGCATGGATCTGGTCAGACTGGGTGTTTGCGGCAGACGGTGAATTTTGGCCAAGCGATTCCCCGGCAGATTTTGTAATGCGAAGCAATCGTTAATGATCGTGCCGCGGTCGGAGTTTCACCAATCCGGTGAGGGGTCCGGTCGGGGTGGCCGGCT
>CAZHDQ010000019.1:0-14267 GCA_964531595.1 uncultured Anaeromyxobacteraceae bacterium | reverse complement strand
TCTAACCTTGAGTAATCATTCTCGGACATAGTCGATCCGATAGATCTGCACCCAAAGCGTTTCCTGCTGAGGCCCGACGAGGCGCCCGAGCTGCTGCACACGATCGGCCTGCTGAACGCCGACGCGACGATGCCGGCCGACTGCCTGCGAAAGTATTCTCAGATCAACCACATGCTTTCACTGCTCCAGCCCGCCCTGGATGACCTAGCCGCGCGCCACAAGGTGGTCCGGGTGATAGACGCCGGGTGCGGCAACTTGTACCTGACGTTCTTGATGGCTTGGTACCTGCACGTGCATTGCCGGCACGACTGCCGCATCGTGGGGATCGACGTGAACCCCCGGGTGGTCGAGGCCAGTCGCGCCCGGGCGGCGAAGCTGGGCCTCGACGGATGCCTGAGGTTCGACGTTTCGCAGATTGATGCCCTCGCTTGGGAGCGGTCCTTCCGGCAGCTCTTCCCGGAGGACTGCCCCACAGCGGACGACGAGTTCCCGCGGCCCCACATGGTCGTCGCGTTGCACGCCTGCGACACGGCGACCGATCTGGCGCTAGGACTGGGGATCGGCGCATGCGCGGACGTGCTGGCGGTCGCCCCTTGCTGCCACGCTGAGCTCGCGAAGCTTTGGTCCGGCATGGACGGCCCCACGCATCCGTTCCGTCCCGTCTTCTCGGCGGCCAACCTCCGCCGGGACGCCGCCGCGGTGATGACCGACGCCCTGCGGATGCTGCTCGTGCGCCGGTGCGGGTACGAGGTCACCGCAACCGAGTTCGTCCCGTCCGCCCACACGCCCAAGAACCGCCTGCTGCTGTGCATCCGACGAGGCCGTTACCTCCGGGAGGCGGGCGAGCAGTACGAGCGGTTGAAGGAGGCCTTGGGAGGTGCGGCTATCACGCTCGAGTCCCTGGTCCCGCCCGCGTGAGCCCCCGCCTTTCGGGACAGATCGAGCGCGTCCCCCAGGCCACGACAACCCGCTCATGGTGAACCGAATGGTCACCTTGCCGACTCGCACGTCCCGTGTCGGCCGGTCGGTCACCACCTGGAACACCATCGATTGCTGGTGCTCAGCACCATGGAGGACCGAGGGAGGCCTGCCGGGGACGTCATTGGTGGCTCGAAAACGACTCACCCTCCCGGGCGACGATTTCCTCGGCCCGCGTCACCAGGTCCAGCATCGTCACCCGGACATGTTCCATCAGCCGATCGCGCCCCTCATCGCTTCCCGCAAAGGGTGCCACGTCGATGGGCTCTCCCACGACTACCGCCACGACCCCGCCGGCATGGACCACGAAGCGATCGACCGGTGCGATGCGTTCGGTGCCGGCCAGCCCGATGGGCACGATGGGCGTGCCTGTCTTCAGGGCCAACATGAAGCCGCCCTTCTTGAAGCGGCGAAGCTTCCCGTCCCTCGATCGCCCGCCTTCGGGGGAAATCCAGACCGATAGCCCGCCATGCAGTTTCGTCGCGACCACGTCCAGATCGCGGATGGCGCTCTGGCGATTGGAACGGTCGAGGGGAAGGATTTCGGCCTTCATCATCGCCTGTCCCCACACGGGAACCCGGAAAAGTCCGCTTTTCGCCACCATGCGCAACGGAATGGGCGCAAGTGCCGTCCCGATGGCCGGGATGTCCCAGTAGCTGCGGTGGTTCGACATGAAGAGCCAACCGCGCGCGGGATCGAGGCTGTCCTTGCCCTCGACACGAAGGTCGACCCCGCCGAGACGGCACAGTGAATCCGTCCAGCGCCAGAAGTGGCCACTGGCCATCTCGCGGGAAAAGGGACCCGTCGCCGCCGCAGCCAGCACCTTGACCGAGGCAGCAAGCGTGGTCGCTACCGCTCGTGAGAATCGAAACCGTCCAGCGAAGCTCATGCGTCCTCCTCGAAGACCCGATGCAAGTCTAGCCGTGCCGAAGGAAAGCCGTACATGGCAGGTCCTGGTTTGCGATGGTACAGTACGCTCCGTATTTCTCGCAACGCAACGAGGTTACCAGATGACCCTGACTTCTCCGCTGTCCATTGTCCTGGCAGGCGGCGGCTGTCGCGCCTTCTGGACCCTCGGGGTCGTCGAACAACTGCGTCGTGACCTGCCACCCGTTTTCGAATGGGCTGGGGTGTCGGCAGGCGCGGCAATGGCAATGCTGTATCTGGCCGACTATGCCAGTGATGGGGTGGTGGAATTCGAGCGTCTGACCGCGGCCAATCCCAGGAACGTCTATCCGGAAAGGCTTCTCGCGGGACGGCAGCCATTCCCCCACGAGGACATTTACCGGACCGCGTTGCAATACGCGCTGCAGGGCGACGCTTTCCAACGCCTGTCCGAATCCCCGCCCCTGCGCATTCTCCATGCCTTCATCGAGGCAGGCCACCCCCGCTACGGCACGGCGGCCCGGGCCTTGTGGGAGTACTGGCAGCACCGACGTCGCGGCGATCTGCACGGTAGCGAGACCCCCACTCGCGGCCTGGGCTGGAGCGTGTTCACAGCCCAACAGGCCCGGTCGGCCGGCGAACTAGTCGATGCGATCCTGACGTCGTCGGCCTCTCCGCCGGTGTTAAGTTCGGTCGAGCGCGACGGGCGCCTGTTTCTCGACGGCGGCCTGGTGGACAACGTGCCACTGCGAGCACTCTCACCCGCAGCGCGCGCCGGGCGCGTGATCGTGCTGCTGACGCGCGAACAGCATGCCAACGTGGGCCCGGTCCTAAAGACGTCGGACCGCCTTTACCTGGGCCCGTCGACTCCCACACCCGTCGCCAAGTTCGATTACACGAGCCCACAACGGATCCGCGCCACCTTCGAACTAGGCCTTCGCGACGGGGAGCGCTGGCGAAAGGTCGTGCAGGAGTTCGTGGGGTGAGTGGCGCTCTTCTACCATCTGGTCTAGCTCAAGGGAGGACCTGACATCTCGATATCTGGATGCTGCGTTACATGCGGAACTGTCCACTCGCTGGGGGCAGGAAACAGCCGGCAGCATGCGATCGAGTTGAAGGCACAACTCGAAATAAGGCGATGCATCGACGACGGACACGATTCGCGGCTTTCCACCGACTACCTGCTGGGCGAGGCCCGCGGACAGATGTTCGGTGTCCTCGAATGCATGGCGGCCAACGGAAACATCGTCGTACTCCGCGCCTTTTCCTGCCAGTATAACGGCGAGTGGCTGGTCGACGGCTGGGTTCCGCCCGTTCTTGATGTAGTTGAATTGCAACGCATTACCGATCCTGTTGACTGTGAAATCAAGACACTCGACCAGATGATTTCCGAGCGGAGGGAACCTGGGCTGATCCGGCGACGCAAGGCGCTCTCACAGGATTTGATGAAACGGATTCATGGGCTCTACCGACTCACCAACTTCCGCGGCGAGACAAGACCGCTCACGGAGGTTTTCCAGGGAGGAATACCGACCGGTACAGGCGACTGTTGCGCACCGAAGCTTCTAAACTACGCAGCGATCCATGGACTGACACCACTCGGCATCAGCGAATTCTATTGGGGCCGCGAAAACCGCTCCGGTACTCGGAGGCACGGCGAGTTCTATTCGGCATGCGCCGAAAAATGCCAGCCGATCCTCGGTTTCATGCTCTGCGGAATAGGGGAGTGAAAGACGGGAATGATGGAATATCGGTGTGGTGACTGGTGATTGGAGCGTCGGGGTCCCCGCAACGTAGCAGCCGGCGCCAGGATCGAGGGTCGCAGCAGACGCGGGCGTAAATAACCCGGGCTTAGTTGACGCCGGCCAGACAGAGGGACAAGATGTGCGTCCCTGGCCCGGCGGTTCGCTGGCATGGAGCGACGATGGCGCTGTTCACCCAACGACCCGACGGCGTGCTCCTGAAGGGGCTGCCCGGCTTTCGCAAGATGTTCCCCTTCCTGATGCCAACTCGTACCGAGGCGTACATCCATTACGAGCAGCGGCTTCGGGTGGCGAAGGCACTGGAGTTGCTGGAACGGCTCAACGAAGGGCGCACCGACCTCCGTTACACGCTTTTCCACGTCGTGCTGGCCGCGGCGGTCCGGACCCTGGCCCTGCGGCCCGACGCCCACCGCTTCGTGGCCGGGCGTCGCATCTACCAGCGGCGCCACATCGAACTGTCCTTCGTGACGAAGCGGCAGATGACCGACACGGCGGCCGAAACCAACGTCAAGTTGCGCTTCGAGCCCACCGACACGCTGGCCCAGGTGGCCGAGCGGGTATGGACCGCGGTGGCTGTGGTCAAGCATGGCCGATCGTCGCCGGACGAGGACATGTGCAACTTCCTGACCCGACTCCCGCGGTGCCTGACGCGCCTCGTTATGTGGGGATGGAGGGCGCTGGACTACTTCAACCTGCTGCCGGCTTCAGCCATCCAGAGCGACGCGCTTTACTGCAGCGCGTATCTGGCCAATCTGGGGAGCATCGGCCTGAACTCGGTCCAGCACCACCTCTTCGAGTGGGGGACCTGCCCCTTCTTCGTGGTCGTCGGCAGGGTCCACAAGGACGTGATCGTCACGGAGGACGGCCGCCAAGTAGTCGAGGACGTGGCTACGACCTCCTACACGCTGGACGAGCGCATCACCGACGGCGTCAGTTACGCCCGCATCATCGGAAAGTTGGTCAACCTCGTCGAGGAGCCCGAGCAACTGCTGACCCCGCCCGATTCACTGCCCGATCCTTTCGTTCTGGCAGGTCCACGCACAGGATCCGCTCAGTAATCACGTAATCCGGCCACTCCCCGATACGCGACCACTGACGGGACGCAGAAAGACCCCAGTGTTCACAGCCAGCAGCGCGACGCAGATCCATAGAGCGCCGCGCAACCCCACATGATCCGCCACCCATCCGATCGACGCGGGGAAGATCGCTCCCCCTATTGCCCCGGCGGCGACCACGAACGCCATGATCACACCCGACCTCTCGGGTCGGACCGAGGTTGCGGCACTGACCAGCGTGGGAAAGACCGGTCCGAAACACACGCCCAACCCGAACGCCGCCACAAGGGCCGACACCGGCTCAGGCGCCAGCAGGAGGGCACACTCGAAAACCGTGGCAAGCGCAAGGCACCCTCGCAAAAGTGTGAGGTCGACCACAAATCGGGCCGCGAACCCGCCGATTAGTCGACCGACGCCAAGCCCCAGCCACAGGATCGACAATCCCGCGGACGCCACGGCGGGGGCCGCCCCCAACTCCCGCTCGAGCAGCATCGACAACCACGTGGACTGTCCGATCTCGGCGCCGACGTAAAGTACCGCCCCCAGAGAAAGCCACGCCAGCGAGGACGTAAGCCACGAGGATTCGCCCTTTCCGGATGACTGCGCCGCTGACGGTAGCCCTCCCTCCTGTGCGCGCCCCACGCTACGAGTGATTGCGACCAGCGACAGGAGCGCCGCTGCGACGCACACAATCCCGACTCCAAGGTAGCCAGCCCGCCAGTCCACCCCCGCTTCCAGCATCCACCCCACGGCCAGTGGCGCTGCCACCGCGCCGAAACTGAACACCGCCTGCGAGATGTTCGCCATCGAGGTCCGTCGCGCATCCTCAAACAGGTCGGACACCAGGGCCAGCGAAGAGGCTTCGGATAGGCCGCCGCCTAAACCCACCACGAAGTTCGCCAGCAGCGCCATCGAAAAGTCGGTGGACCCAGCGAACAGAACGACGCCGATCGCTATGAAGACATTACCAGTGACCATCAGGGGCGCCTTCCCCCAGCGGTCCGCGATTCGACCGACCAAGACCACCCCGACCAGAAACCCCAGCATCAGGGCCGTCGGTAGGCGACCCAGCATCGCCAGGGTTGCATCGTAGGATCTGGCAATCTCGCTATTCAGTGCCGGAGTGATGAAGAGGGCCGCCGCGTATGCAAACAGGGACAGGCAGGCAGCCACGAAGCCGAGCCAGAGGCCAGGCAGGCTGCGGATAAGTCGTGCGGCAGGATCCGGGTTCATGTAGTTTACTCCCTGAAACTGTACTGGAACACAAGTCATCCCGGGTTATTCACGGA
Organism: uncultured Anaeromyxobacteraceae bacterium; assembly: GCA_964531595.1. Classification (GTDB taxonomy): domain Bacteria; phylum Myxococcota_A; class UBA9042; order DTJE01; family DTJE01; genus DUVQ01. The sequence goes on along the minus strand of CAZHDQ010000019.1, from coordinate 8,297 downwards.
GCGTCGTCGCGAGACCGTCGAGACGGCCCGGCTACAAGGCGCGGGGTGCAGGCGCGACTGAGCCTGTCTGGTGACAGGTGACTGGAGCGTCGGGGTCCCCGCAACGCCGCAGCCGGCGCCAGGATCGGCGGTCGTAGCAGACGCGGGCGTGAATAACCCGGGGTCATGTGTCTCCAGGCACCAAAACGGTAGAATCTACCATAGCGGGGGTGGACATGAAACGTAGCGTGAAGTGGCCGATGCCGTTGGCCCTAACGTGCCTGGTGATGCTGGTTGCGGGGTGTGAGGTGGGCGACTCGGGGACTGACACGACGATCGCCGACACGCTCGCTGGCGATGATGTCCCCGCCACGTGTCCCGTATCCGAGCCCCTACACTGTGGTGCTCGGATCGAGGGAAGCATCGCATCCGCGAGCCTCCCAGACCAGTGGGACGGCTACAGTTGCACTCAGCGCTTCGAGTCCGGGCCCGAGGCCCTGTACGCCATCGACACCTCCCGCGACTGTCGGCTCGCCCTGCGCCTCGTAGACCTTTCGACAGACCTGGACCTTCTCGCACTGAACGCTTGCGACCCGTCGGCCTGTTTCCAGGCCTCCTCTACCCCAATCGACATCCAGGGCATCGAGTCAGTCGTATTCCAGGTCAAGCCAGGGCAATCGCGATGGGTGGCGGTGGACGGATACGCGGACGCTTCGGGATCCTACACGCTTGAATCGGACTGCCTCTGTGGGCCCGGTGCCGAAGCGTTCGGCGATGGCACGTGGGAGTTGAAGGTGGATCGACGCTGGAACGGCGGTCCCGGTAGTGCCAAGTCCCCGTCCGATCCCCTGGACGAGAAGGACTACGTCACGGTCCAGGACGGCGCTACGTACTCGGTTGAAGTGTCTGACACTTGGATGCACGTGTCGGTCGGCAGTGAACCGCTGGCGGGCGTATCCAAGGCGGACGACACAGGGGCCCTCTGGTACGATTTGGCTGCGGGAACATTCGCAGGGGGGAGGTTCAGGATCTGGGTCGACCCCTCGGGCATCCAGGCCGAGCGGACCATCTACGGTTCAGCCGTGCCCATCGTGTCAAGCGAGCGCGGAGCACTGTCGCCTGCACTCTGAACCATCCAAGGATTCAGAGGCGGTCTACGACTTCCTCACAAGCCCTCACTCCTCGCACGTCCACCGGTCCACGCAGACCCAACACCCGTTCCGGACAACGGCCACCCGGTCCTCCCCGCAGTCGGGCCGCGTGTCGAGGCAGGTCGGCTCGGCTTCAGTGGCACATCCATGGGTGACGCACGCCGGTAGGCAATTGTCGCATAAAGGACAAGATGACGTACCGCAGGGACTGCACCAATTCGAGGCCTGGCAATCCACATCGGCCTTGCACCCGGCCTCCCCCCAAGGCTTGCACGTGGCGGGATTGACGCAAACGTAGCAGTTCAGTTGGTACGCCAGGATCTCGTACTCGGTGCAAATGGGCGGCAAGCGGTTGCAAAGCGGCTCTGTGCCGTCGTCGCAACTCGCGTCATGCTTCTGGCAGTCGGTGGCGCAGTTAGACGAATCCTCGCCCTCGGCCGGCTCGCAGGTGCCGTTCCCACAAGGTTTCCCGCACAGGGGCATACACGCGCCGCCGTCGCAGGCCCAGTGGCCGTCGCACCTGATCGGCCACATCTGGCCGACGCAGTCCAACGCAGTCGCGCAGAATCCGTAGGGCGGCGTGCAGGCGCAGGCACCGGCCGTGTCGGACCCGCACTTACTCGTCGTCCCGTCCTTCCAAGTGCAAGCTGCCGGCATACACAGGGGTCCCGCCTGCATCCCGCACGTGTCCACCCAGCAGTCCTTCGGGCACGTCGAGTGGTCCTCCCCGCCCTTCGCATCGCACGTCCCGTCCCCACACCCGGTCGTGTCGCAGGTCGCGGCGCACTTCCGCGACTTCGTGCAAGACCAGTGGCCCACGCAGTCCACCAGCCACTCCCGCCCCAGGCAGTCCGCGGCTACCGAGCACTCCGATTCGGGCAGCGCCACGCACGAGCACACCATTGCAGGATTCGACGCGCACCGACCCGCTTTCCCACCCGCCGTAGTGCAATCCGAGGGCTTGCAGGAGGGATTTAGGTCCATGCCACAGGGGTCCGCGCCCTCGGGTTGCCCGGCACACCAACAGTTCCCGGCCGCGTCGTCCACGCACTGGTCCTCCACCGTCCCAGGGTCATTATCGTCACAGGACTGGCCAATCGTGCATGTCCACCCGAGCGGAAACTCCGGATCGCAGACTAGGCACACTCCCCCGGCAATGCCTTCAGCCACGCAGACATCGTCGATCAGGCAATGCCCCGGCAGGATGTCGTGGCGGCAGCCCGAATCCGGATCGCAGTCATCCAATGTGCATACCAGTTCGTCGTCGCACAGCTGCGCGTCAGGGACATCGCAGGACCCCTCGATGCATTTCTCAGCAGGCACCCAGGCCCCGTCCTCACACCGGCTGGGGGCACATGTCCCACAATTGCCGCCGCAGCCGTCATCCCCGCATTCCCGGTCTACGCAGGCCGGGATGCAGACATCGCCCTGGTCTTCGGCCGTATCGGTGGGTCCCTCGTCCCGGGATTCAACGTCCGGGTCCGCGATGTCGGGCCGCTCCCCGTCATCCACCAGCACGCCCTCGGTGAAGGCGTCTTTCCCCTGACCCGGGTCCCTGGCCGCGATATCAGCGGCGTCCGGCCCGGCCCACAAATCATTCCCCAAGAGCGAAGGCCCGCCCACGGACCCGCAGCCCGAAATCGCGAATAACCACAGCAACATCGCGACTCGCCTTCCCATGGTCCACTCCTTCCGCTTTCGCGAATTTGTAAGGACTGCCCACCAAGCGTGCCCAATCAGCAAGAATTATAGCGGTTTCAGGATGCCGGGGTCACCATACCATCTCTATATAAACCCCCGATCGGCACACGAACCTACCGATACCGCCTGGAGCGAGGATTCACGGAGCCGGCCTGATTGCTTCGAACTATTCTGACATGAACCCCGATAGGCTCAGGAAAGCGTCTTCGGCCGCCTCTATGCACCGGACGAGCTTCAGCGACGGCTTCAGAATCGGAATCCCGTTGCCAATCAAGCGATGGAGCCAGGGATCGCTCAGCACCAAGTGGCTCGGGCGCATCCCGAACGTCACGAGCATCGCAGCGACCACCGCGAGCACGTCCTTCGGGAACTCCCCGTCCTCGAACAGGTGAAACCCGAGGACGATGCCCTTTCTTGAGTCGACCGCGAGCAGCATCCGGGGGTACATGCCCCGTTCCGCCTTGCGCGACTTGACCAGCGCGGGCATGAAGGTGTGGGCCAATTCCACGAAGGCCTTTCGAACCGGAAGCGCCTCAAAGGCTCGAAGAACCTCGTCAGGGACCGGATCAGAAATCGGCTCGGGAACTGTCTCGAACGCCTCCACAACGTCGCGCCAGACGGTCGCACCCTCGCCGGCCACTGGGACGCGGATTAGCACGAGATTCTGATCCAGGGGACCGTTAATAATCGTCTCGTCGTGCCGGAAGCGATCGGCGACCAGCAACGCCTGCTCGATCGCAGCGGTCAGGAACCTGGCCTCTCCCGCGTCCAGCCCCCGCGCCTCCAGACCCGGGTCGTTGCGCTCGAACACCGGCCAGGCGATGCGCCCACGAAACGACAGGCCCAATACCTTGATCCGGGTCTTTTCCGCGCGCGGGACCTTGGCCGCGTCGAGGAACTCGACTACCAGGTTGGTCTGCGACTCCCCGACCAGGGCAAGGTTCAACTGGCACGGTTCGTCCGGGAAACTGTCGCCCGCCACTTGTTGCATGGCCCGGTATCCCGCGATGCCCTCACCGCCCAGGTACACGTGCATCGCGTGGTACTCGCCCAGTTGCCCCATCACGCAACAGTACCCGGTCGCGCCGGTCTCGGGGTCGCGAACCCCGAACACGTCCGAATCGCCCATCACAAGCCACGGCTCGGCTTTTCGGAAGCGCCGGGCAGCGTCGTACAGGGCTACAAACTCCGCGGGCGTGGGATCCGACTGTTTCTTGGCCACGTGTCTCTCCTATCCAGAAACGTCAACTTCCGGGGATGCTACAACAGCCAAGACTCGCCTGGAACCTCACCCCTCTCAAGGATCGCACCCAAACCTAGTTCCAGCCAGCGAGCACCTTGAGCCACTACTCGGCTTACTCTCCGACCAGGGCATCAAAGGTTGACCGCAAACATCGCGGTAACGTATACCTGGGGCACTGATGTACCTCGACCATGAGGACAAGATGCAAGGGCAGGACACCTAGAGGAAAATCCGCACGGTGGTAACATGAAAAAGCATATCGCCAACCCAGGAATCCCCACGTTAGAAATGGCCCTGTCCGAGTTCATGAACGTGGACGACCTCAAGAGGCTGGGCGCACTGACCAAGGAAAAGTTGCCCACGCGGAAGGCTGACCTCGTGGCAGTGATCATCCGGCACCTGGATGGGGAGCGGCTTCGCACGGTCTGGCAAGGCCTCGACGAACTACAGCGTGCGGCGGTGGCCGAGGTGGTCCATTCGAGTGCGACAGAGTTCCCCGCGGATCGCTTCCAGGCCAAGTATGGGATCGGTCCGAACTGGGGCACCGCCGACAAGCATGGCTATCACCGCACTCCATCGGCACTGGGGTTTTTCTTCTACGGCAGCGGGGTGATGCCCGACGATATCAAGGAAAGGCTCAAGATATTCGTTCCGCAACCGGCCGATACCATGGTCAAAACCCTCGCAAAACTGCCTGCGGCCTGCGACTTGCCCTACATCCAGTGGAACCCGAAGACAAAAGAACAAGAGAAAGGAACGAAAGAGATCCCGCTCAAAGTCCACGAAACCGAGTTGACCGCCCAGCGGGAACTGCTATCCATGCTGCGTCTCATCGACTCAGGCAAAGTGTCGGTGAGTGACAAAACGCGTCGGGCGTCGGCTGCTACCATCGTGACCATCACGAACATCTTCGAGGGTGGCGACTACTACCCGCTCCTACCGGTGATGAACAAGTGGCGAGACGAGAACGCAGGTCCCATCCGCGCCTTCGCATGGCCGATGATCGTCCAGGCGGGTGGGCTCGCACAGCTCTCGGGGTCAAGGCTCCAACTCACCAAGGCTGGACGAAAGGCGCTGTCCGATCCGGTGGCTAATACCATCCGCAGGTTGTGGGCCAAGTGGGTCAACGCCACTATCCTCGACGAACTGTCGCGTATCGAGTGCATAAAGGGTCAGACCGGCAAGGGCAAGCACGGACTCACAGCAGTGTCATCGCGGCGGCAAGCGATCGCCCGTACCCTGGCCGAATGCCCCGCCGGCGTCTGGTTCGCGACCGACGACCTCCTCCGCTTCCTGCGTGCCTCGGGCAACGACTTCTTGGTCACGCGCAACGCCTGGAATCTTTACATCGGCGACTTACAATACGGTAGCCTGGGTTACGGGAATCACAAGCGCATTATGGAGGAGCGCTATCTCCTGACGCTTCTGCTGGAATACGCGGCGACTCTGGGCATCCTGGATGTTGCGCTAATTCCGCCCGCAGGTGCGCGGTATAACTACGGCGATCTTTGGGGTACCGATGACCTCGTGTACTTTAGTCGCTACGACGGGCTGATGTACCTGCGCATCACGCCTCTCGGGGCGTATTGCCTGGGAGCCGAGTCAGCGTATCAACCCGCGCCCGTCGAAGCCAAGCCGGTGCTGCGCGTGCTTCCCAACCTCGAAGTAGCCGTCATCGGCGCGGAACTGGACCAAGGCGATCGGCTCGCCCTCGACGCTTACGCTACCATGGTATCGGACCTCGTCTGGAGACTGGATACCGGCAAGTTGCTCCAGGCCATCGAGGAGGGCCGTCCGGTCGACGAGTTCCGCAATTTTCTTATCGCTCGCAGCGGCACCGCGATCCCCGACACGGTATCGCGACTTCTCGAAGACGTCACGGCTCGAAGCACGAAGGTCCGCGATTGCGGCCTCGCGCGACTGGTCGAATGTGCCGACGCGGCCTTGGCGACGCTCATCGCCAACGACTCGCACACGCGCAAGCACTGCATGAGGGCGGGCGAACGACACATCGTCGTCCCGGCATCGTCGGAAACGGCCTTCAAGCGCGCCCTGCTCGAGGGTGGCTACCTTCTAGCCACGGGCGAACTACTGCCGACGAAGGTTAGCCGCGTGACTACTGCTCCGGAATAGAAGGCGGCCCAGTCACCAGGGACGTGATCAAGTGGCCGTGTCCATGGCCAATGCTCCGATCGTCCAGAGAGACTGCAAGCGCTGAATCCTTTGGGGTTTGCCAACTACGTTAGCGCGAACCACGGCGGGAAACCAGCGCAGCCTTAGTCCTCGCCGCGGGGTCCCTTCAATTGTGCCAACAGGTCGGCCGCTGACGGTGTCGCCTTTTGCGCGGCTGCTTCTGAAAGCTCACGGGCAGCCTCGGCCTTGGCTTCGTACTCGTCGCGCCGTTGGCCTTCCTTTTCCTTGGCTGCGGCACGACCCCATAGGTGCGCGGCTTCCAGAAAAGCCCTCACCTCGCTGGCCGAATCCAGGACTTCCCTGGCCCTGGCCTCAGCGGCTTCTGCCTTGGCCACATGCGGATTACGACCGAATCCCACGGAGCACCTCCGGACAAGGGCGTGACTCACCCTGCCAGTTACTGAGTAGGCACTTTTCCAGTTGTGGCAATGGACTCGACCTCCCACGATGAACCACGCTTGTTCGGGCTCAACGTGGTCCTGGATCGCTGGCCATCCGGACCAGTCAGCCTGACGTTGTAAGTAGCCTTCGCCGGTGACCACTGGAGAATGCCGGTCCATCCCTTATAAGCACCCGTGAGTATACGAACTAGCGTGCCCACAGGGACCGGAGGCTTCGCGGAATGTGACTTACCGCCACCGCGAGTTGCCTTTTTGGGGGGCTGTTTTTCGACTCGAACCTGGGCGGATGTCGGGGCCACCGGTTTCGCCTTGGAAACACGGGGCGGCGGGGTCCAGACCGGCACAGGGTCGACCTTGACCTGTCGTGGCGGAGACTGCCGGATCATCGTACTGACGATCTGGCCGCCCGGGATACGACCGAGCGTTTGATGGACAAAGGGTACGTCCGCCGCCTTCCGTGCTTCCTCGAAAATCTCTTGCACCAGAATCTTAATACGCTCGACTAGTGTCTGCATGTACGCCTCACAACCGATGACTCCGCAAGAGTAGCACGTAAATGAAGAAGATCGCTCTATGTGTTGGGCGTGCCTCAGTCGAAATTCAGCGCGCGTAGACCTTGCCGACCTCGGTCCTACCCGAAGCGCCGCACTTCGGACAAGACGAACCGCCACACTCTTTACAAAACTTCTCCCCACATTTCAAGCACTTATGCACCGGAAAGTAATTTGAAGTCAGGGCCTTTCTGGCTTGCCTGCCGCATCGTGGGCAACTGGAGTAATCTGACATGTAGTCTTCTCCCATCGGTTAAAACCCATGGTAGCTTGAGTGGCCCCAATCAACAAACTGTCGAAACGGTACTCCAACTCACGGTCGGGAACTCAGTAACCCGGGGTACCCGTACGGAAACGGGCGGGCGGCTCCAGGTTACCCCTGGAGCGTGTCGTGCCAGGCCCTGATTAGGGCCTGCGCCGCAATATCCACATGTTCCGCAGTACTACCGCGCCCAAGCGACAGTCGTATCGCGCCAAGTGCCGTCACCGGGTCAAGCCCCATGGCCAGCAACACCCCCGACGCACTCTCACCGCCCTCGTGACACGCCGACCCGGTCGACGCCGCGACCTCCCCAGCCGCCGCGAGGACCGCGCTGCCGCGAACGCCCGGAAACGACACGTTCAAGGTGTTCGGGAGCCGCTCGGTCGGGTGCCCGTTGAGCCGGATCCCGAGGATCCCTGCGCGCAAACGATCCCACAGCACATCCCGCAAGCCCCGCAGCCGAGTTGCCTCGGCCTCCAAATCGCGCCCAGCAAGCTCGCACGCGGCCCCGAGTCCGACGATACTCGCGACGTTTTCGGTCCCAGGCCGCAGCCCACGTTCGTGCCCAGCACCCAGGAGCACCGGCCGAATCAGCGTACCTCGCCGGACGTACAAGGCACCGACACCCTTTGGGGCGTACATTTTGTGCCCAGCGACGGACAGAAGGTCCACCCCCAGGTCGTTCACGCAGACCGGCACCTTGCCAACGGCCTGCGCGGCGTCGGTGTGAACGAAGGCGCCCTTCTCGTGCGCGATATCGGCCAACGCACGGATCGGCATCAGGGAGCCTGTCTCGTTGTTAGCCAGCATCACGGA
>CAZHDQ010000018.1:0-14497 GCA_964531595.1 uncultured Anaeromyxobacteraceae bacterium | reverse complement strand
CGCCGGCCGAATCGCGGCGAAGGTGGATTTGGGGCTGCTCCCCCGGTTGAAGGAATCCGCCAAACGACCTACGCTAAATCTTCGGGCTTTTTGTACTGGAGCACCCACGTGTTTCGAAGCTTGGCACCGGGATTTCTGCTGGCCTCGCCGACGCTGCAGGACCCGCACTTCGTCCGATCCGTCGTTCTACTGGTCCGACACACGGCCCAGGGGGCGATGGGCATGATCGTCAATCGGCCGGGTAAACAGCACCTGGGCAAACTGCTCCAGCATTCCGGAATTGACGTGGGGGGCCACGCGCTTGATCGGGTCCCGGTCTGCATCGGGGGGCCCGTCTCGAGCGAAAGTGGTTGGGTCATTTTCGAGGGCGACGACCCCCGCGGCGAATCGTTCGAGACCGTGGGCGACATCCGGGTGACCGGGTCGCTGGAGGTCTTCCGGGACCTGATGGCACGCGACCACGCCGACCGAGTGATGTTCCTGCTAGGTTATGCTGGCTGGGCCGCGGGGCAACTGGACGCGGAAATAAAGGCTGGTGGTTGGATACGCATGCAGCTCCCGCCCGGCATACAGTTGGAAACTCTCTACTCGGAGCGCTGGCGGGCCGCCTTTTTGTCGATCGGTATCGACCCTAATCTTTGGACGTTCCAGACCGGCGAAGGGTAGGCCCCGTGCTACAATCCCGCCCGATGAAGTTGACACTCCCTGCACGTGTCGCCCTGGGAATGATCGCGCAGATGTCGTTATTCTGCGGGGCATTGCTTTATCTCGCCATCTCGGCGGACCGACTGTCCGAGGATCTCTCGGTCGTCAAGGAGGGCCTGGAACCTGCCGCCGAGGATCTGCGCGCGCTGGTCGCCGAAATAAAGACCCACGAGGATTTCCTGGCCACCGGCCGGACCGCCGACTTGGAACGGGTCACCCGCTGGCTGCCGCAGGCGCGCATTCCGGCCCGGATCGCATCCCACGCGAACACCTTGCGTCGCGTGGCTGATTCACGCGTGATCCGAGGCACCGGCGGCGACGACCTGCGGGACGCGGCCGACGTGCTGGCCGAATCAGTGGCGGGAACGCGGCTGCTTTCTGGATCCGACCGCCCCGAATGGGTCGACGGCGCGGCCCGACCGCCATCCACTCATGCGGAACTGTTCGAGCAGGCGTTGGCTAGGATGGGTGCAGCTTTATCCCGGTCCAGCGACCACGATGCAACCCGCATGGCCCGCGACCTGTTGCGGGTGCTTCGCCACATGCGTGCCGCGATCCTCAAGGCCCACGCAACCGCATCGACCGCACGACGCGACGCGGACCACGAACTGTTCCGCCGGCGATCCGACGCGTCGATCGCGTTGGTCGCGGTGACGGCCGGCGGCGTCGTGGCGGCCCTACTGCTACTGCTGGTGTCGATCCGCTCACTGCGCCCCGTCGGGGACCTGGCGCTGGCGGTCCGTCGTTTGGCGGCCGGCGACTATTCCGAGGTCACAATGCGATCCTCGCCCGAACTGGCCGATCTTTCCGAGGCCCTGAACTCGATGGCGGCCACGCTGCGCGCACGGGAGTCCGAGCAGGAACGGCGTAGCGAAGAGATGATGCGGACCGAACGGTTGGCGGTCGTAGGCCGGATGGCGTCCGTCGTAGCACACGAGGTCCGCAACCCTCTCAACTCGATAGCGCTGAACGTGGACCTGCTGCAAGAAATGCTGGAAGCGCCGGGTCGGGGCTCCGCCCGTTCGCTGGAGGTGTTGCGCGCGGTCCAGGGCGAGGTGGACCGGTTGGCCGAGATCACCGAAGAATACCTGCGCTTCGGGCGGATGCCCAAGGGCGTCATGGCGGTGTGTGATTTGGCACGAGTGGCGCGCGAAACCCTGGACTTCATGGACGGCGAATTCGCGGCGGCGGGCATCTCTGCTCGAACCGAACTGTCCGACGCGCCGTTGCGGGTGCGGACCGACGAGGGGCAGTTGCGCCAAGCGCTGATCAACATCCTGCGTAACGCGGTCGAGGCGATGCCCGAAGGCGGTTCGCTGACACTGCGGGCCGGCGAGCAGGGCGATCGCGTGGTACTGTCGGTGACGGACACCGGGGCAGGCATCCCCGACGAGTTCAAGGCGCGGCTGTTCGAGCCGTTCGCGACCACAAAACCCCGCGGAACCGGCCTGGGGTTGGCGTTCGTGCAGCAGGTGGTCCAGGAATCCGGTGGCGACGTGTCGATCGTGTCGCCGCCCGGCGAGGGGACGACGATCACGATGGTACTTCGCCGGTCGTAGCAGCCGGCGACGGAGGTACATCATGAGGAAATGGGCGATGTTGTGCTTGGCGGCCTTGTTGTCGCTGGCCGGATTGACGTGTCGGACGACTGCGCCGGATAAAGGGGATCGCATGGACGTGACAAAACCGGATTTGGATGCGTTGCGGACTCGGCGGGCCCGCTTTGCGGACGTCGAGATTACCGTGGACAAGGCGACCATCGCGCCCAGGGACTTGGCAACGCTGCCTGACTTGGTCCAGGCGGCCGAGGTGATGGGCCGGTTGTTCTGGCGACAGGCGTCGGCCGTGGGCCCGGACCTGCGCCGCGAGGTATCCGCCCGAGCCGACGCGACCGGTGGCAAGGCATGGCAGGTGCTGCGCGAACTGATCGAAATCCACGCGGGTCCCTGGGACAGACTGGACCACGACGCGTCCTTCTTCGGCCGCGACGCGAAACCAGCGGGCGGCACGTTCTACCCGCCGGACATGACGGTAGGTGAATTCGAGGCGTGGATCGCGGCTCACCCGAAGGACCGTGAGGCGTTCCAGTCCGGTTTCACTGTGATACGGCGGGCAGGCGACGGGTTGGTCGCCGTACCGTATGCGCAGGCGTACCGGGACGACTTGGCCGAGGCCGCCACCCACCTGCGTCGCGCCGCCGAGGCGACTGGCGACACCGCATTGGCCGCGTACCTGCGGGCTCGGGCCGACGCGTTCGAGTCGAACAACTACTTCGACAGCGACATGGCCTGGATGGACCTGGGCGTGGGAGACCGAGGCGAGCCGTCTGCCATCGACGTGACCATCGGCCCCTACGAGGTCTACGAGGACAAATTGTTCAACCTGAAGACCGCCTTCGAGGCCTTCGTAACACTGACCGACCCTGTCGAGACCGAAAAACTGGCGCGGCTGTCCGGGATGCTGGACGCCCTGGAGGCCAATCTGCCGATCGACGACCGGCACAAGAACTTCGCCCGAGGCGCCGAATCGCCCATCCGCGTGGTCAACGTCGTCTACACCGCCGGCGACACCGCCGCGGGTGTCCAGACGCTGGCGTTCAACCTGCCCAACGACGAACGTGTGCGCCAGGCAAAGGGCAGTAAGAAGGTCATGCTCAAGAACGTCGGCGAGGCCAAGTTCCACGGAATCCTAGAACCGATTGCCGCCGCGGTGCTGGACCCGTCGCTGCTGGCCGACTTGACGTTCGTGGCGTACTTCAACTTCATCCTGATGCACGAGATCAGCCACGGTCTGGGACCGGGATTCCTGACGCTGCCCGACGGCACCCGAACGACGCTCAATCTGGTACTGAAGGAGACCTACTCGGCCATCGAGGAATGCAAGGCCGACGCGCTGGGGGTTTACAACACCCTGCACCTGATCGACACGGGATTTCTGCCGGCGGCGTTGCGCACGCAGACCGGCGCCACGTATCTGGCGGGACTTTTCCGATCGGTCCGGTTCGGCGTCGGCGAAGCTCATGGCCGATCGAACATCATGCAGTACAACTTCTTGAAAGAATTCGGTGCCGTGACCTTCGACCCAGCCACCGGCCGCTTCTCACTGGACAACGCGCGCTTTTCCGAAGGCATCCGGGCGCTGTCGCAGCGTCTGCTAGAGATCGAGGCGCAAGGCGATCTGGAGGCCGCGCGTGCGTTCATAACTCGCTACGGCGACATGCCCGGCGAGGTCACTGCGGCCCTGGCGCGCCTGTCCCATGTGCCGGTCGACATCCGCCCCAAATACACACTGGCCCGCCAGTGGCTGGCACGGTAAAGCCCAAAGGAGCCCCCTTGGACGTCGTCATCGAGAGGCTGGTCCATCGCGGCGCGGGCCTGGGCCGCGTCGAGGGGCGGGTTTGCCTGGTGCCGGGTACCGCGCCCGGCGATCTGGTCCGGGTGCAAACGGTCCGAGAGCGGCCCGCGCTGATCGAGGCGGTGGTCGTCGATATCCTGGAACCTGGACCTGACCGAGTGGCACCGCGATGTCCGGTTTTCGGCCGTTGCGGGGGCTGCCAGTGGCAGCATTTGGACGCAGCGCGACAACCGACACTGAAGGCAAGCATCCTGGTGGACACGGTGCGCCGGCTGGGCCGAATCGACCTGCCGCCCCCACGGATCGTCTTAGGAGCCCCTTGGGCCTGGCGCGGACGCATCGAACTGCACGTCTCACCAGCGGGCGAAATGGGGTTCTTTGCCGCGGGCTCGCACGATATCGTCGCGCACACTGATTGTGCGATCGCGTTGCCCGCCCTGTCAGCCTTGATCACGCCGCTGCGGGAAGCAGTCGCTGCCGGCCCCCCGTCCGGTTCGGCGACGGTCGAACCGGTGGCTGGCGCCGATGGGTCGATCGTCGTCGTTGTCCGGGGACCCGAACGCGGGCTGTCGGCTCTGGCGGATCGGATCGCGTCGATTTCGGGCGTGTCGGGCGTGATTGCCGGCATGACCGGGCGCAGTGGCACCCGATGGACAATAATCGGACAGGCCCGAATCCCCTGGACGGTTCCAGGCCCCAACGGGCCTCTTACGCTACACCTGGACCCGCGCGGATTTTCCCAGGCGAATCCCGGATTGAATCCGCTTCTGATTTCGACGGTCATCGCCGGGCTGGGGGCGCAACCAGGCGCGAGCGTGCTGGAATTATACGCTGGGGCCGGCAACCTGACGGTGCCGCTGGTCGCCGAGGGCCTAGACGTGACCGCCGTCGAGGTCAACGCCCCGGCACTAGCCGAAGGGCGGGCAGCGGTCGAGGCGCTTGGGCGCAAGGCACGCTTCCTGTCGGGGCGGGTCGAGGATGTCGTATCCTCGCTGGCCAAAACGCGCTTCGACGCGGTGGTCGCGGATCCGCCCCGGACTGGACTGGGTCCGGTTGCGCCGGCCATCGCATCCCTTGCCGCGCCGCGTCTGGTGCTGGTGTCCTGTGAACCGGCAACTCTGGCCCGGGACCTGCGCGTGCTGGTCGACGCCGGTTACCAGGTTCGCGAAGCGGTGCTGGTCGACATGTTCCCCCAGACTTGGCACATCGAGTCGGTAGTCGTGCTGGACGGCCCCGCAACGTAGCGCGTGGGGACGAGCAGTGCCAGAAAACTAGCGCCGGACCCGCCACTCAGGCTCGTACCACCGGACCGAACGCGTCTGGTCGAAGTAGTCCGCGCGCAGCGAAGTCTGCACGTTGCAGTCCGCAGGCCCCAGCCCGCTGCAAAGCAACCGGTACTCGAACACCGTGCCGCCGGCGTCGCCCAAGCCCCGCAGCCCGAAGCTGCGAACATCCTCGATGACATCAACCTCCCGGCCACCCACGGTCCGGGTCACCCGGCGCGACTCGGAGTCGGCCTTCAGGTCGAACATGACCATCGGCCCGTAGTCCAGTCGCTTCCAGCGCGCGCCAACCACCGTTATCGACCTCAGCGGTGTGCCGTCACCCACGTACAGATCGATCGGTCCCTCGTTGATCAACCGTTCCATCGCCTCGACCAGTGCCGGGCGAAAAGATTCCATGGCCTGCTCCAGGTCCTTTACGAACGCCGCCATACGCTGGCCAAACGCCGTGTACAGCACCATGTCGGCCTCGGTCCCCTTTCCGCCCTGCCGCAGCCTTTCGGTGGCCGCCTGCTCCTCGGCTGTGATTGGCACATGCACGTCCGCATGCTTCCCGGCCTGCTTCGCCCACCGGTGGATTTCCTGCCCCCGACGGGCCATGCACGACAACCGGTCTCGCGCTACGGCATGCGCCGCCACACAGGCCCGGGCGATCGCCGCCGCGCAGGACACGCGCGTCAGCGACGTAATCTGCGGGTCCCCCTCTACGCAATCCCCCTGGAAGGCCGGCACCCAAGCCGGACCAACCACGTGCCGAACCACCTCGTTCACGTCGAATCCCAGGCCATCAATCGCCAGGAACGTCAAGGCTGCCTCACGCCGCCCCAACGGCCCCTCGGCCAGGATCCGCAGTGCAGTCCGCTTCGTCGCCGCGTCGTACGTCAGCCCCCGCAACGTGATCGTTACGTCCGCCTTCATCGTGCGGTCCGCAATCCGTGTGTCCTCGTCGACCAGACCCTTTCCGGAGAGCGCGATCTCGTCCTGCCGCTTCTGCTGCGCCACGGGATCGCCTTCCAGCAGCGCCAGTCCCGGCACCCGCGAATAGTGCGCGATCAGCAGCGAAATCAGGCCTCGCGACCGCTGCAGTGCCTCGCCCTGGACTTCGTCCGCTGTGATACGCACCAGCAGCCGGTCCGGGGTTCCGGCCTTCGCGTCCGCAGTCGCTAATCGGGCGGGCGCGCAGAAAGCCACCGCCGCGACCAGGATTCCAAGTACGGTTCGGGTCATGTCGCATTTCCTTCCGTGTCTGCCCCCTCCGAATCCACTTGGTCCTCCCAGCCCCCGTGGGCCACGTTGACGGCCCGATCCAGCGCGTCCAGGATCTCCCGAGCGAACCCCGGCGGCGTACCTTGTTCCGGCATCTGGTCCGCATCTGAAGTTCCGGCACCCGCCCGTTCGTTGTCGTGCCCCTTCGCCAGTACCCGCTCGCAGCAGATTACCAATCGGTCCGCCTGGACCGAGTCGAAGTCGACCAGCGTTTCCCCGAAAACGTCGTGGTAGTCGACCAGGGCCTGAAGCGTCCGAGCAAACAGCGCCGGACGGTCGGCCACGTGCGGCCGGATCGCTGCGTAGGCCGCCCGCGCAATATCCGGCATGCAGTCCCGAAAGGCCTGAGAGATCCGCGTGCGTCGCGACAGCACCTGGATGCATTCCGGGCGCTCACGCTCCAGCGCCGCTTGGTCACGGGCGATCGACGCGGCATACTGCGCACGCAGACAGTCCATCCGCCATCCGGTGTGGACGAACATCATTCGCGGGATAAGCGACGGCGACACCTTCCGCGTGGCATTAAGCACATCAAAGAATGCCTTCCGATTCGGGGGATCAACGTGCCGCGTGTAGTACGTCATCGACCCGGTGACCATCTTGCGGTTTTGCCACAGGTCGGTCAGCACCGCCTGCTTGACCTTGGGTCGCCGCTTGATGCCATGCAGGAAGTCCAGGGCCCGCTGCGTATAGTCCGCCGGTTCGTGCACCCGGTCCCAGTAGTCGGCCAACCCCTCCATCAATTCCACTCGCGTCATCCGGGCAGGCAGGATGTTTGTTGTGATGTCCAGGCGATCACGCATCTCGTCCGAGAAGGCGATCAGACGAGCCTGTCGCTTCAGGTCGTACCACATCTTCGTCCCCGGCGGCGCGATCAACGGATGGCACTGGTGGGTCGTGATCGCCGCGTCCCGCAGGAACTTCGCGGTTCGGTCGAACGCCGTCGCATCATCGCTGTCCGTACCGATGATCATGTGGGCCATCACGACGATGCCGTACGACTGGATCCTGCGCACCGACTGGACGATATCGCTACGTAAGTTCTGGTGCTTGTTCATGTCCTTCAGCGAATCCGCGCTTGTGGACTCGATGCCGATCTGCACCTGGACAAAGTTCGCGTCGGCCAGCAGTTCCAGCAATTCTTCGTCCTCGGCGATCGTGATGTCCAGTTGCGTCATAAACTGCAACGGCAGTGGAAAAGAATTGTTCAAGACCACCAGTCGGCGCAGCAGATCCTTTACGTAGGGTCGGTTGGCTGTGAAGTTGTCGTCCGCGAACATCACCATTTTAGCCCGCAGGCGCTGGAGCGTCCGCACCTCGTCGAGGACGCGATCGACGGGCTTGGTCCGAACCTTGCGGCCGTACGTATAGATGACGTCGCAAAAAGCGCAGTCGAACGGACAGCCGCGGGCCGTCTGGATCGACACGGCGCTGTAGCGCGTGATGTCACCAGCGATCAGGTCCCAGCGTGGCACCGGGGTGTGAGCCATGTCGGGCTTCGCGATCTGCTCGTAGACCGCCCGGGGACGCCCCGAAGCCAGGTCCTCCAGGAACCGCGGCCAGGTGTCCTCGACCTCGCCCCAGAACAGCGCGTCGACCCGCTCGTTCAGTCGGGCCTGCATGGTACCTGCGCCGATGCCCCCGACGACGACCCGGCCGACGGTCCCAACGCGGCGGCAGACATCGATGATTTCCAGCGTCCGTCGCAATTGGTTGGTCGTCAGCGTGACACCAACGACATCGAACGGTTTTGAAGCCAGCAGGGTGTCGACTGGCCCGTGCAGGTTTTCGTCGTGGATACGGACGTCGTTGCCTTGTGGGGTGACTGCCGCGACGGCTGCCAACGCGTGTGGGGCAAAAAATGCACCCGAGTCCAGGAAGGGGATCTCGCGCACGACTCGCGTAAGGATATCGTCGCTGCCACCCGGATTAATCAACAAGATTCGCATGTCCCGCCTTTTGCCGATGTCATGGCACGTTTCAGGTACCGCGAGCATACGGGAAAATTGGCCCGGCCGACAAGCGGGCAAAGGGTCCCAGAGCCCACCGACTGCCGCAAACCGAGCCGAACGAGGCAGGGGGCAACGCAAGAAAACAAGCCGGCTGGCGCGCAGGCATAGCACCGCTGCATCGAACACGAATCTGTGAAGGTGACGCCGCGATGGCCCCCGGATCGCGAAGGCGAATCCCGGCCAAGACGATGGATTCTGAGAGCCCCACAGTGCGAAAGTTAATCTGGGCAATTGCGGGTTGATTCTGGGCCCACGGGTCGTCGCTGCCTTTGACTTTTGTGTATAAAAATGGATGATGCCCGCGCCCGCGGCGGCTGCCGGGATCTACGGCCACCCTTCGGGGACGGAGGCATTCGTGACTACCGAAATCACCAAAGAATTCACGTTTGAGGCCGCGCACCTGCTGCCTTCAGTGGGACCGGACCACAAGTGCTCACGCACCCACGGCCACCTGTTCCGTGTCGAAGTCACGGTCGCAGGCCAAGTGGACCCGGTCATGGGCTGGGTCATGGACTTCGCGGACCTGGCCGGGGCCGCCCGCGAGGTAGTGTCCGGCTTGGACCACCGGTTCCTAAACGACCTACCGGGGCTCGCCAACCCAACGTCAGAGAACCTGGCACGCTATCTGTTCGACCGATTGTCGGAACGGGTCCCGGGCATAACCGCGGTCACGGTCCACGAAAGCCCGTCTTCGCGTTGCACCTACCGACCAGGGTCCAGAGCCGCACCCACTGCTATCCAATTGGGCGTATCTGGCCTGTCGTTTTCGTCCGCCCACCTGCTGGTCCTGCCCAACGGCGTCCGGGAACCCCTGCACGGCCACGACTACCGGATGTCGGTTGCCGCTTGGGTTTCGCCCGACGGGCCAGCCGATGCGGACGACACGCTGCGCCGGTGTGCCACATACGCCATCGCGGACCTGGATCACCGGGTCCTGATCGCCACGCGCCCTGCCGTTGGCCACGTCGAGGTCGGCGACGACGTGGTGCGCCTAGTGCTGCCTGGAGAAACGGTCACTCTGCCTCGCCGCGACTGCACGCTGATCGAAGCGGCCAGCACCGCGACAGAGATCCTGGCCGAACTGGTGGCCCGGCGCCTGGTCGCGATGGACGCCCTGCTTACGATCGGCGCCACACACGTTGAAGTGACGCTGCTGGAGGGCCTGGAGGCCTCGGCCCGAGCCGGCGCGACGGTCGGCACCCGAAAGCAGACGGACGGGGCCAAGTAATTGCGGATCGTGCAACGCGCACCTTGTCGGCCGGCTTACCCCCTGCTAAATTCCCCCCGAATGGAGCATTATCGATGAACTCGCCAGAATCTGCCGATATCACGTCCAAAGCGACACCCCTAGACCTGATGGACCGACTCCCGGAAGAAATTTCCGCGTTTTTGTCCGCGCTTGACCAACCGCCTTACCGGGGGCTCCAGGTCTTCCAGTGGATCCACGACCACCGAGTCGCGACGTTCGAGGAAATGACCAACCTGCCGAAGGAACTGCGCGGGGTGCTGGCCGCGTCCGCGACGATCTCGCGCATGGCGCCCGAACGCATCCTGGATTCAACCGACGGTTCGCGTAAGTTGGTGTTCGCAACGCCCGAAGGCGACCGTTTCCACGCCGTCTTGATGCCGTACGATGACCGGGTGACGTTGTGCATCTCGTCGCAGATAGGCTGCAGGATGGGGTGCCAATTCTGCCTGACGGGTCGGATGGGACGCATCCGCGATCTGACGGCTGCCGAAATCCTCGGGCAGGTCCACGCGGCGGCACACCTGCTGACACCACCGGCGCGCGTTTCGAACGTCGTCTTCATGGGCATGGGCGAGCCGCTGGACAACCTGGACCCGGTTCTGCGCGCCATTCGTGTAATGACCCACCGCGAGGGACTGAAGGTCGCCCCACGCAGGACGACGGTGTCCACGGTCGGTTTGCTGCCTCGCTTCCCTGAACTGGTCCGGGCGGGTACCGGGGCCAGCATCGCGATATCGCTGTGCGCCACGACCGACGCTTCGCGCAACGCAGTCGTGCCCATCGGGCGGCGATTCGGGCTGGAGGCACTGGTCGACACACTGCGCACCAACACGCTGCCCCACGGTCACGTCTACACGATCGAATACCAATTAATCCGAGGCGTCGGGGACTCCGTCGAGGACGCACGCCGCCTTTCCCGGATGCTTGCCCTCTTCCCGTCCAAGGTGAACCTGATACCCTTCAACCCCTGGCCGGGGTCGCCGTTCGAACGCCCGTCGATGGACGCTATTGAGGCGTTCCGGCGAGTTCTGGAGGGACGCAACCACACAGTGACCGTCCGCTGGAGCCGCGGCCAGGATATCGGGGCGGCTTGCGGACAACTGGAGGACACGGCCAGCCCGGACGTGGAAGGGAACGGCAAGGTAGCGCAATGATCCGGCCCTACATGGCAAGGTTTAGTCGCATCCTGGCCTTGGTGGCCTTGTGGGCCTTGCTCTTGGGAACCGCCGACGCGTGCCTTACCTTGCTGGACGGGAATCCACTGCTGGCGGCCATCGGCGTCCTGGCGTTCGCCGGCCTGCTCGTGTTGGTGCCTGGCGCCTTCCTGGCCGCCATTCTCGCCTTGCTGCTGGACGGTGACGGCAACCCCGCGCGTCTGATCCCATGGGCAGGTGAGACCCTGTGGCCTAACGACCGTAAAAAGCGGGTGCTGGCAGGGGCGACCGCGATGCTGGTAGCCGTCGCATCGGCGGCGTTCACGGCCATCTTGTTCCCGGTTGCCCGCCACGTGATCCAGTCGATGCGCACGCCGCTGTTCTCGGCGATGGCGACCACGCTAATCGCGCTGGCGCTCGGCCTGGGTTTGGCGGCGGCCGTACTGATGGCCCGCCTACGAGTCCGTTCACAGTGCGAAAAGCGCACCCTCGGCCCGATCACGGCAGCAGTCGTTTCGCCGCCTGCCGCACTGGCGCTGGCGGCCCTGGCGATCGCCGGCGGCATGTGGTTCGCCCGGGAACGTGTCTTGGACATCATCGATGCCGTAGATCTGGTCCCCTACGGTCTGACTGCGGCCACCGCGGCCGCGGCACTGGCCATCTCACTGACCGGGTTGTTCTCGCCGCCGCGTCGGGTTGCAACCTGGCTGTTGGGTGCGGGGGTTCCGGTCGCCCTGGCCGTGACCTTCTGCGTGCTGATGACGCTGCCCGGCCCGTTGGATGACTTTCGACGCGCGTGCAGCGAGGACGCAGCGGTGGCACCACTGGGCTACAAAACGTTCAAGTCCCTGGCCGACCGGGACAAAGACGGCCTGCTGCCCTGGTTCGGCGAGGGCGACTGCGCGCCCAACGACCCTATGCGACACCCAGGTGCGACAGAAATCCCGGACAACGACATCGACGAGGACTGCGACGGCGAGGACCTGGTACTTGGGTTCGTGACCCAGGAGGCCGAAGGACGTTGGAACCATCCGATTCCCGCCGAGGTTTCAGGGACTGACTGGAACGTGGTGCTGCTGACCATTGACGCGCTGGCCCCGGCACGGTCGTCGATGTACGGCTACGAACGCCCGACCACGCCGTTTTTAGAGGAACTGGCAGCCGAATCCGGCTGGTTCCCGTGGGCCTACAGCCAGGGCCCCAGCACGCGCCTGGCGTTTCCCTCGCTGTTCACGTCGCGGTTCGATTCCCAGGTGCTTCGCGAGGTTGCCACCCGCATCCCGTTGGAACTGCTACCCGGCAACCGTACGCTTGCCGAGGTATTGCAGGCCGCCGGCCTCCGAACGGTCGCCGTTCTGCCAACATCGTACTTCGCGAAGTGGAAGGGGTTGACCCAGGGCTTCGACGAGGTATTGGAAGACCCGATAGCCAGTTATCAGCGCCCGTTGTATCACAACGCCGATGCGGTCACCGACACGGCCCTACGCGCGGCGGCGGCGCGTCCGGACCAGCCTCTTTTCATGTGGTTGCACTACTACGACCCTCACAGCCCCGAGACGCGACCGCCCGGCGACGACATCCCGGATTTCGGTAAGGGCCGCGGGGACATTTACGACGCCGAGTTGATCTACACCGACCGCGAGGTCCGCCGATTCGTCGAGGGGCTACACAAGGTCCGACCGGCCGATCGGACGATACTGATCGTCATGGCGGACCACGGCGAGGCATTCGACGCCAACCACGCGAAGCAGCACCACGGGTTCGACCTGCATTCGGTCGTGATCCACATCCCGTTTCTGGTGTCGGCGCCCTTCGTAAAGCCGGGACCAATCGACATGCCGGTGACATCCATGGATCTGCTGCCGACGCTGGTCAATCTGCTGGGTATCCCTGGGGATTTCGCGTTCGAGGGGACCAGTCTGGCGCCCCAGTTGCTGGGCGAACCAGCCCCGCGCCATCGTGCCGTGTATTCCCAGTTCTACCTGCCCGAAAACGTGGCGCACCATAAGCCAACGCTAAGGCAGGCAGGCATACGCACGTCGGATCTGTACTACTTCCGAGACTACGGAAACCGTCGGGATCGTATGTACCGCTACCGGACCGATACGTTCGAGACAGAGGAGTTGTCCCAGGAGATGCCGAAGGCTTTGAAGACTCTCAAAGAGGGCCTGACCCGTTGGCAGTCCCGCGTCGCCCCGGCCCCGAAGCCGATCGCGCCCCCGCCGAAGCCCGAATGACCGGCACCATTTCGTCCCAACCAAACCGCTCCAGGTAGGGTTTCCAGACACCACGACAGACCGCGTCGTAGCCACAGCGGGCACATTCCGGGCGCTTTGCTCGGACGAACGTTTCCTGGAACGTCCGAGTGACCCGCGTGAACGCGGTGTGTTCGCCCGCCAGCGCCGTCGCCTGGAACAGCCTCTCATCGTCGTCGCGCGCGCCTTCGCGCACAATACCGGCCGCCCGCTGCTCGAAGCTGCCGTCCGGTTCGTAGTGGTAGTAGCGCTCAACGTACCCACGAACAGCGTCGGGCAAGTCTTCGGTGGTGCAGTATGGGATGTCGACCAGCGCCATCCGCCGCACAAATTCCGGCGACAACGTCGGCAGCATCAAAGCGAACGCGGCAGTGACGTCGAGGTACCGGGGCATCAACGAGGCAAGGTGGGTCGCGCCCCGACCGTCCGGCATCATCACATTGAACACGTGGCGATCGATCGACAAGGACTCGAACATCTTACAGATCGCCGCTAGGTGCGGCAGGTTGCGCCGGCAAACGACAGTGCTGGTCGCCACCCGGAAGTCCCAGGCGCGACGCATCACGTCCAGGTTGCACAGCCCCTTGAAGGTCTGGTCGAACCCGCCCTTTACGCGGGTCAGAGCGTCATGCACCCGTGCATCGTGGCCGTGGATACTGACGATGACGTTGTTCATGCCAGCGTCCAGCAACGTCCGTAGGTACGGGGCATATGAGAATCGGCGCCCATTCGAGATTACCCCGATCACCGGATACCCGGACTCGCGCGCCAACGCGATGTATTCCGGCAGCCGCTCGTTCAGCGTCGGCTCGCCGCTGGTGAACAGGATCTCTCGGGTCTTGCGATTGTCGCGGATCATTCGCGCCACATCATCGGGGGACTGGGCGGCCACCCGCGCGAATCGGTCGTCGCGGTCGTCCTCCATGCAGAACACGCAGTTGTTGTTGCACGTCGCACCGACGCAGATGTGGATCCGGTCGCCGACGTCGTCCGCCTCTTGCAACGGCAGCGTGTCGAGGTTGTCCTGGTCCGGCATGGTGCCTCCCGGTCCGCGCCCATTATCCGGGACGCCGGCAGGCAGGGCAAGCGACCAGGGCCCAGCGCCCCACAATCCCCAGTCTTGCCAAGGATTCGTATTCTCTAGCCAGAGTGGGGTTCCGGGTGAGCGCCTTGGCCCGTTGGACCGGTAAAATGGATTAGCGTTGGGTGCCGTCGGGGT